>CATOSW010000001.1 GCA_951812855.1 uncultured Lentisphaeria bacterium
AGAAACTATCGGAGGAAGTGGGGCCTGACGCGGTTATTTTTCCCAGCCTGCGTGAGCAACCTCTGTTCGACCTCCATTGGAGATCCGATCTCTGGAGTCGGGTTTCCATCGGAAACGACGGCAAGAAAAATGTCTGGGATACTCTCGATTGGAAAGACGACGATTTACTAACCCCTAACTTGCCCAATGTGTTTCTCGCCGTTGTACCCCGAGAGCGGGCGGAGGCACTCGCCAAAACGACGTGTGAAGCTATTCAGTCAGAGTGGCGGCGTATCGCCGATGCTGTTTGGGATGCGTGTGTGAAACACCGGTTGACCAGGGATGAGGAAGGGCTGACCGAGGAAACCCGCAAGAGGCGCTACGACGCTCAGGTCGGGAGTTTCCTCTCGCTTTCCTGGCAATGCACCCCTTGGCCCGACACAATGACTGACGCCGTGAGGCTTGCGGAAGATGACGCTGCCGAGATGCCAATTGTAAAAGCAAGCAAGCGGGTTCAAAAGATCATTCATATGGCGACCAATGAAATGCCGGTGGGACATCGGGACGGGCGTTTTTATGAGGGAGGCAAAGATGGCCCGAAGGACGAACTCAACAACATCGGCTTGGGCTGGTCGGTGATTCTGGCACTGAACGGTTGGCAACTGGACGCCGTGCGCCAGACCAGAACTTTTTCAGCGGCCAACGAAGGCGGTTGGAATGTCGGAAGGGGCCATAACAAAGATTCCCTCACCGGAAAAGAAGAGGCCGTGGGGGGCGGTGAGGAATGGGTTAAGCGATCTGGAGAATTGGGAAAACCTTGGGCGTATCTGTTCGACAAAACCGATTGGGTCGGGGCACCGACGCTCATTAAACGCGTTTGGCACGACGCTTACCTCGATAAAATCTGGGGGATCAAAACAAGTGATTTTCCCATGCCAAATACCCGAGGAATCGCGGCCCATGACCCGTTCAAAGACTGCGGCGATGATGAAATTGCGGAAAACACCTCTTCGTTGGATAAATACTTCGCTGTGATCGCTTTTGACGGTGACGAAATAGGGAAGTGGGTCAGTGGAGAAAAGACGCCGGAGTTTAAGGACCAATTAGCCGATTACAAAGACCCGGAACAGGTTCGGCAAGGAACCGTGAAATATTTTGAACAGGAGAAATGCCTGAAAGAGTTTCTCGCAACCCAGCGACCGCTGTCGCCGAGCTACCATCTGCAGTTCAGCGAGGCGTTGGGTCATTTCGCATTGCGTTGCGCTCGGCCCATCGTCGAAGTGTTCGATGGTCGTTTGATCTATGCCGGAGGGGACGACGTTTTGGCAATGGTTCCCGCCGCCACCGCTTTGGCTTGCGCCTACGCTCTGCGGAAAGCTTTCCGCGGGGAAACCGATATCGGCGATTTTTTGGAAGCCCACGCAAAAAAACTACGGGATGTGAAGCGGGAAAACCACCCTTCCAGGTATCAGGGAATGGCGGCGAAAAAGGAACTGCTGCAAGGGACCGGTCCCGGGTTTTTAGCGAGGTGGGACTCAAAGGACGACCAAGAACATCCGATTTTGTTCGTCGTTCCCGGGCCTAAGGCCGATGCGTCAGTTGGTATCGCAATCGCACATTTCAAGGCGCCGTTGCAGGATGTCGTCCGAGAGGCTCAGGCGGCAGAGAAACAAGCCAAGAGTAAATGCAAAGAAGGAGGCCAAGGCCGGAGTGCTTTTGCTGTAACGCTGATGAAGCGAAGTGGGGAAGTCCATCATTGGGGTGGCAAGTGGGGAGACGACAAGATTGAGGCAGGGGGTCTCTGTCTCTACAACAAGATCTTGGATCTCTTAGAAAGAAAGACCATCAGCGCCAAATTTCCACATCGGCTGGTCGAAGTGATTGAACCCTACTTATCCACTGATAGCGGGAACAGTCATGTGCTCCAGGGCGCCGAAACGTTTTCGGAGGAGATCGCCCGAAAGATTTTGCTGCGTGAGGTCGAGTGGGTCGCCGATAGACAGCGAGGGCCGAATTACACGCATGAAATCGTCGAGGAACTAAATTTTGAGGCTCAAAGATATTTGGAGCTCGTTTCTAGTGGCTTGCGTGACTCGTGTAAGACTCAATGCGAAAAAGCGCGAGCGGAGACACCATTGAAACACAAAGCTCCACAAAAGATGGTTTCAGCCTTAATTGGGCTCTGCCAAACCGTCGCCTTCGCTCACCGCACTCGAGCGGAAACGGTCGAACGTTGAGTTCGGTGATACGTATTATGGATGTTATCAAAATCCTTCTTCATCCGACTGACGTGCTGTTTTTCAGAGACGGACGGCCCATCGAAGGGTCCCTGGCGGGACATGGAGCGGCGTGGCCGTTGCCAAACGTGATCAATACGGCCTTGCACGCTGCGTTGCACCGAGCGTTTCCGGTTGATGACATCGCCCCCGATAAGCATGAAAATTTCGGCGACCATTTTCACCGGGTCGCATTCGGCGGTGCCATCCATAATGAACGGCGGCATTGCCGCTTCGGTTCGTTGACCACGGCAGGTCCGTTTCCCGTAGAAAAGGGAGAGGAAAAATGGTATTTTCCGCGCCCGCAGGACCTTACCGATAAAACGCTTTGCCCTAAGCTCGTCCCCACAGTTAGCACTAATGGGAGTAAGAGCAGTCTGCCTCTTCCGTTGAAATACCCAGTGGCGAGCCGAGTGCCTCCCTCCAAGGATAGTCCCGCCAACGATTGGCTTTCCCGCGAAGCGTTCGAACAATACTTAGAGGAGAATGAGTGTTCGCTGGAAGGTGTCGGCAACTCGGATATTTTTGATGCTGAACACTCCATAGGAATCGCCATTGATCCAGTGAAGCGAACCGCCGTGGAAAAGAAATTCTATTCTGCCCAGTATTTAAGACTCCGGGATCAATACTGTTTGGGGCAACTCGCCGCTGCCCGGAATGACGAGTCGGTCTTACTGCGCGAGATGTTCGGCAATAGCCAACCCTTTATCGTCGCGGGAGGTCAGCGACGGGTTTGCACAGTTGAACAAAAAGAGCTTGAACAACTGCCGCTGCCTATGGGGAAAACGACCGAATTTCCCGACCATAACGGAAAACATCTCGTAAAGTGGGTGCTGCTCAGCCCGGCTATTTGGCCGCGAATTCCCGCAGGCAAGGCTCGGCGACGAGAGAGCGCTTCGGCGTGTCGAGAACATCCCGGGGGGTGGCTGCCGAATTGGATCGATTCCGAGACCGGGGAGGTTCTGTTGCGTGTGGTCACTCCCGATGAGCGGGAGCGACGGCGCAAGCTCAATCACAATGGAAAAGGGTACGACACCAATGAAGGAGGTGCATTGCGGATTAACGCGCACCTTGTGGCCGCGTTGGTACCGAAGAAGGCGATTGTCGTGACTGGTTGGTCCCTGGGAAAAATCTCTACCGAGGAGGAAGGCATTCGGCTGCCTGGAGCCAAGTCCACTCACCTCGCAGTGCCAGCGGGAGCGGTTTATTACTTCCAATCCGAAAGTAAAGATGAAGCCGAAAAGCTCGCGGCGGCACTCAATTGGCACGGCAAAGACAAGAATCCCTCAATCATCACAAATCGGCGGAGCACCTTGATGGGGGAGAAAGGATTTGGCCTTGGGGTATGCGGCGGATGGAATTCGTATCCCGAATTAGATCAGCAAATAACAACCCGATGAATTTAAGGAATCGACCACTTACTGCATGGTTATGAGCGCGACAAGAATACTCTATATCTTTACCCGAACGCCCCTGCATGTCGGTGCGGGCGCCAGCGTGGGAGCGATCGACCAGCCCGTTGTCCGAGAGAGGCATACGAATTATCCGGTCATTCCAGCTTCGAGCCTCAAAGGTAGTTTTGCGGACGAATGGGGTTTGCTTGACAATGGCAAGAGGGTGAAAGTCACCAAAGCTGAAGGCGGGAACATCCTCTCAACGACTAGCGAAGCAGCCTGGCTCTTTGGGTCCGACCACGTCGACTACGCAGCGGCTGGTGCCCTACAATTTTCGGAAGCCAAGCTTTTGGCCTTACCCGTCCGTTCCGCCAGGGGCAGCTTCGCATGGGTTACCAGTCTCCTCATTCTTCGGCGAGCCGAACGAGACGGGGTTCTGAAGGCAGGTCTGATCCAAGGGCTCTCCGAGCCAAGTGACGAGAAAGCTCTATTTATTTCAGGAAAGGACTCGAAGATCGCTCTGGAAAACAAACTGGTTCTGGAGGATTACACATTTTCACGTGAGAGTGAGGGGCTGGAACAAGATTCGCAAGGTGTCGCCCTCGGTGAACATCTTGCGGGTTTGATGCCTGATGAGAGAGTTTGGGAAGAAGTAGGAAGCAGGCTTGTTATTCTGAGCAACGGCATAATGAGTTTTTTCGCTCGAACCGCCTGCGAGGTGGCGCAGCACGTTCGGATTGACGATAAGACCGGAACTGCCGTAACTGGCGGACTGTTTAACCAAGAAAATGTTCCCAGCGAATCCCTTTTTTACACTGTGGTCCGAGGGTTCGAAGAACGGACACCGAAAGACCAGAAGCGCCCCGCTGAAGAGGCGCTTGAAGCACTTAAAGATAAGATCAAAAATAAACCGATGTTCCAGTTCGGTGGGGACGCCTCCACCGGGCTAGGCTATTGCACCGTGCAATTCCAAGAGAACGGAAAAGAAAGGTCGCCTGATGAAAAATCTTGAACAAATCCGAGCCGCTGCAGCGATCGAAGCGTACAAGGGGTTGGATAAAGCAGCTGTCAACAAACTGCCTGCGCTGATCCTAACCAATGGTTTGCTTGCGACAGTCGCTTTCTGTAAATCCGCGAGTGGAGCGGACAGTCGCTCGCACATGAAAAAGGCACTGGAGGCAACTGCTGAGCACTTGGTATCGCAAAGGCTGCTCACAGGAGCGTGTAAAGATCTTGAGGGTTTAAGCAAGGCCCTCAGTGATTGTGATTCGATTCATTTACAGCGGGCCACAGAGGAATCCTTGGCGTTTGTTGGATATCTGCGTCGGTTCGCGGAAAAAAGGGCGACTAACCCCGAAAAATAAACGATGCGAATCGACATGCCCGCAGACACTCGGGAGGCACTTGGCGATCATGCGGGCAAGTGCGAATCCCGGTCGCTCTACATGGATCGTTTTTCCTGTCCCCAAACCAAGGACGACGACCGACGGAAATGGTTTGAAAGACTCATTGGAAAGAAGCCCGAGAAACTCCCGCGATGGAAATGGTGCGCCGCATTGGGTCCGGGTCCTATTTATGCCCAGCTTCAATCCCGACTGATGGTCAACATGGCAGGCGGGGTCATGGAAAACGCCGGGCTGTACCTGGACCGTTTTGGGGTGCCAATGATTCCTGGAAGCGCGGTCAAAGGTTGCGCTCGGCGTATGGCTATTGAGATACTGCTAGAATGTCGGGAAGGCGGTGCCAGCAATGAAACTCTCGCGGAAGCGCTCGTGGAGGTTGCCTTGGTTTTTGGGTGGACGGAGCAAGACTGGCGACCGGAGTCGGATTTCGCCTATGCCCTCGGCGAGAAATGGGAAGGGGTGAGCGGTGTCGCTCGTAGCCGACTGCCCCACGCCGATTCCTTTGCCGGTTCGGTCTGCTTTCTCCCTGCGTATCCTGTGGATGGCCTGGCGAACGCTTCCTGGCCCGCTTCATTCCTGAAGCCGCCGGCGGTCGGTAAACTGGAACTCGATATCGTCACCAGCCATCATCCAAAATACTATAAAAAGGCGCAACCTACGGCCACCGATGACGAGGATCCGGTCCCCGTCATTTTTCCGGCGGTTGCCGCTGGGCATATGTTCGCTTTTCACGTCTGGCCCCTGCGAAAAAGCGGGCTTGTGGGACGTGCGCAAGACTGGCTGAAAAAAGGACTGGAGATGTTCGGCTTGGGTGCCAAGACGAACGCGGGCTATGGGTGGTTCGATTGTTCGGATACCCTGCAGTCCACTGTTTGTGAAACGCTTGAAAGGCAAAAGGAGCGTGAGCGACAACAAACCCAAGAACGAAAAGAGGCAGCGGAAAAGAAACAGCGAGAAGAAGAGGCACATCGCAAGAGAGAAGAGGAAAAACGAATTCTTGAAAACATGACTGAAGAGCAGCGCGAAGACCACGACCTAGCCCGAAAAAACGACCAACAGTTTCAAACGCTGTTAGATAAATTTCTCAAGCAGCCAAGTGAGACTCAAAAAGCGGTCATTCGAGCCCTTCGAAAAGATCCGTCAATACAGGGTAGCCGTCGAGAGTTCTGGGATGTTCTCAAGAAAAGGTCCGGGAAGAAAGGGGGCAGACATGCCCGGGTCGAACAGGAAATCCGGAGGTTGAGCAAACAGATTTATCCGGGAACGGAAGGGAAAATGCCATGACAACCGAGACTTACCGTCTTGAGCTCATAACACCCTGTTTCTGTGCGGGAGCGGATCAGTCCACTGCGGAAATTCGGGCGGCGGCAATTCGCGGAAAACTCCGTTGGTGGTTTCGGGTTCTCGGTGGAACCTGGGACCAAGAATCCGAAGTGTTCGGCTCGGTCGGCAGGAATTCCTGCGTCTCCAGTTCGGTGGCCATCCGAGTAAAAGAATTCGCGGCGAATGGACCATGGACTCCCGTTCAATTTGATGGACGCTCCAACACCGGATACCTCCTTTATTTCGCGAAAGCTTCCGGCGACGGATGCCGCTGGAATTCCAAGGGAGCCTTCCCTGCCGGAAGTCGTTTCGAGATTCAAATTATGTGGCACCGGCGGCTATCGGAAGAAAACCGAAAGCTTTTTGACCTGGCCTGCCAATGTTTTCTGATGCTGGGGAGTCTTGGGTTGCGGAGCACTCGCGGAATGGGCTGTTTCCAGTGCGACGAGATTCCCTTTTCGGAGGGTGAATTCAATCGGTACAAAGCGATGATTAAAAGGCGTGCGCCTGAGTTCCTGGCCGATATGGCACAGTTTCACGGACCTGAGCCCAAGTTGTTCGACGCATTGGGAGCGCAGTTGCGGGGTTTGCGAACGGGCTATCCCCCCGGATTCGGCAGTTCCTTAGGTTCGAGCAATCCTCGCCAAGCAAGCGCGGTCTATTTGCGTCCGGTTGTGGAGGCCGACGGTTGCTATGGAATCGTGGTTTTCGAAGCACCGAAGAAAAAGGTCTTGGCAAGTAACTCATGGCGGGCCGCTCCTCGGCTGGGGGAAGGCATTCCGGCTCCGGCCTATGGAAAGTAAGGAAGGCATGTCCTTAGACTTTGAATTCCCCCAGTCTGTTCGTTTCCTTGGGACCAGCGGAGACGGTCGAACCAGAAGTGTTTCTGTTGACGGGTGTCGAATTCGGCACTTGCCCCCATTGGCGTCTTCTTGGAGGGTTTGTCACGTTGGGAGGCGGGAACCCGAAAGCATTGATGGGTGCCAACTCGGTGAGGCAGCGCTTTGAACTCTGTTCCCGCCCGGCGAAGCAATTCCTCGAATCATGAAATCGCCCCTTACCCTTTTGTCGTTCACCTCCCGGCAGATCTGGCCTCAAGTTCTCAGCGTTTTGCAGTCGCGACCTGATCGGCTGGTTCTGTTTCAGACCGCCGACGATTCAGAATCCAAACGCCCCGCAGAGCGATTGAAACGTTTTTTTGAAACCCAGAAAATCCTTTCCTCTCACGCGATCACCCTCCGAACGGTCCCTCATGATTCGTTTTCAGGGTTGGTGGAGGCCATCGCCGACACCGCCTCCGAACTTTCATTGGACGAGCCTAACTGCCTGATGAATCTGACCGGAGGCGACAAACTGATGACCGTGGCAGCCGTCGACTGGTGCCGGCGGGCTGGAGTCTCCTCTTTCTATCTGACGCGGGATTTCCGAATCTTCCGCTTTCAAGTGGTAAACATGGAGTTTGTGGCTCACTTCGAAGACCGAGTTGATCCCCATCTGGCCAAGTCGCTCGACCCAGTGGGATTATTGGAGTGCCAGTTAGCCAGCGCTAATATCGTGGCTGCGGGACAACGTCTGTCGTTGAACGAGAAGGGAGATAAACTGCCGGAGCGAGAGTTTCAGCATTTGCTGAAGAAACAGCACACCTTTGAGAAGTATCTCGACCGAGATGTACCGCCTGCCGAACAGCGTGCAGGCGACCACCTGGAAATTGCCGTGGCTTTCGCGCTTCTTAAACTTGGCGTTCCCGTGGTCCAGCTTGGTGTTTGTTTGGCACCGAAGGTGAACGGAGATCATCTGCGCGAGGAGGGCGAACTGGATTTGGTTTTCAATTGGTCAGGCAAGCTTTGGCTGGTGGATTGCAAGGACCGTCGTTCTTCGGACGACCGCATGGAAAAGTTGAAAACGGCAATTCTCCGGCAAACGTCCATTTCTCCGGAGATGAGCAAGCGGATGGAAGAAATCTCCAGTCTGTTGCGGGAGAGCGAACTGAAACCGCTGAAAGAGGATCTGTTCGTGACCAGCGAAATTGCTGGACTCCTGGGAAAAGCCTTATGCGTCCGTCGCGCTCAGTTGCCACAACAAGCCCGACAGTTTGCCCACAGTCGTGGTTTACGGGTTATCTTGAAGGAGAATCTTCTGCGAGAACTGCGGGCTGAGCTGTATCCTGATTGACTGGAGCCCCACGGGATAAGGACATTGGACAAAACGCAAAACGCCATAAGCTCTCAGGTATTCTGGTTCCGATATTGCCGGGCAACCATTTATTGCCTACGGTTACTTTCTTCGGAGTTGAACTGATTCGTGATTCCGCGAGAAACTCTATGAACATTCCTGACGTTTCAACCGATCAGCAAACGGTGCTTCTGGCGGTTACTGGCACATCGCCTGCCGTTCTAACGGAGACGGTATGGGCTTTGTGTCAGCGCTCTGAGCCAATCATCCCTGACCGCGTGGTGACTGTGACCACCGCCGTCGGGCGCCGTGCATTGACCGACCATCTACTTAAACCTCTCGCCCGTTTCGATGGCCTAACGCCCTGGGAAGCATTGCGGGAAAGATTGGCGGCGAAGGGAGTGCCCATTAGTGGCAAACTGAGGTTTGGAAACACCGGCGAGGACATTCGAACGATCACCGGGATCAACTGCGTGAGTGGGCTCAGCGCCGAGCTGGAGGACATACGGGTGCCGGACGACAACGCCACAGCGGCAGACTATCTCTTATCCCAGGTTCGAGCCATCACTGAAAATCCCGATAGTCGCCTGGTGGCCAGTCTCGCCGGGGGTAGGAAGACAATGGGAGCACTTCTTTACGCCTGTATGACCTTGGCGGCACGCGAACGGGATCTTCTGACCCATGTCCTAGTCGGCGAACCTTATGACCGATTTGCCGACTTCTATTTTCCTGAACAACCCGGAGGGCCGCTTGCCGACTCCAGAGGCAAGCCTTTTGATCCAAAGAATGCGGTAATTCAGCTGGCCGAGGTGCCGTTTGTTGTCCTGAGAAATATCCTGTGGAAGGAACTCGGCCCGGACGCGGGTAGTTTTTCGAATTTGGTTCACCGGTGTCGCCAAGGGTTGCGGCACCAGACCGGCGAAACCATCCGCTTGATCGTCGAAGGTGGACGCTCGGAAATTGAGGTCAACGGACATCGATTGAAGCTTTCACCCCGGGAACACTTGCTCATGCTTTTCTTGGCAAAACGGGTCAAAGCCCGAGAACCGGAAGTGGGGGAGGAGTGGTTGGACTTGGTGAATGGATTCCGGGAAGATCTACTTGCCGGTAAATGGGGGTCCACGACGGCTGATTGGAGGCAATCCGCCCAACTAACGCAACCGCTTACGGCTGCGGACGTGATGCTATCGGTTTCGGCTTTGCGCCGGAAGGTGCAAGTGCTAGGCGGCGATGCCGCGTTACTCGCTGGGTGCCTGCCGGAAAGGGATAGATTTTCACTGGATGTGGAACCGTCGTTAATTGAAATTCGTTCTACCGGGGAGGAGTAGTCCATGGCGACCGCCTGCATTTTGCAACAAAACGCTTGTGTTCATTTAAAGTCCCAACATCTTGAGGTATCGCGGGCGGACCCGGAAACCGGGAGGCAGGAGGTACTGCGGTCCATTCCGCTTCATGATCTCGACCGGCTCATCATCAGTGAGGACGCTCAAATGACATCACGGGCACTGGCCCGGATACTCCGGGAAAATATTCCGATATCGGTCCTTGGCTGGAATGACCGCTTTCTTGGCGGATTCCTGCCGGCAACCCCGGCTCAGGGAAGTTTCCGCCTTAATCAATACCGGCGGACTCTTGACCCGGAGTTCACCTTGGGGATGGCCCGCCAGTGGGTGGCGGCCAAGATCTACAACCAGCGACGAGTGCTTCAGCGACTGGCCGCAGCCCGGAGGCAGCACCGGGACGAGAATTCCGAGGAAAGTGAGAATGTAACCGGTCGAGAGACGGCCGAGAGTCTCGGCGGCTATATCAAGGCTGTCGAAGCCGTTGGGTCGATCGATGAAGTCCGAGGTTTGGAAGGCGCGTCCACTGCGCGTTACTTCAAAGCGTGGGCCACATTTTTGCCTCACGGAGCCGCCTTTGTAAGGCGCACGACACGGCCTCCGCTCAATGCGGTCAACGCTTGTATTTCGTTTGCTTCGACATTGCTTTATTATGAGGCGGTGGCGTTTCTGCATAGTCACGGTCTGGACCCTTCCCTCGGGGCATTGCACACTACGGAAAATCGTCGGTGGTCTCTCGCCTTGGATTTGATTGAACCCTTTCGCCCGGCGGTGGGAGAGTCTTTGACTCTGGATCTGTTCAGCCGCTCGATATTGAATTCCAAGGAGCATTTTGAACAGCGGGAGGGAGGTGTGTATTTAAACGAATCGGGCCGCAAGAAATTTCTGCTGCAATACGAACGCCGGGTGGAACGTCAGTTTATGAGCGAACACGCAGGCCACCGAACAACACTGAGGCAACAGATGGAAAACGGAGCGGTAAGATACAAGGGTGCTTTGGACGCCCCAGAGACATTGAAGCCCTTTCGAATGAATTGAAGCCATGCCTTCTTCTGAGACCGGCCGCTTTAATTCCTTGGGCACGTGGTGGGAAGAGGCATTTCCTAAAACACAATACGAGAAATCGCCGCCAGGCCAAAACCAAATGCTCATTCTAATCGCATATGACGTGACCCAACCCAGGCGCTTGGCCCGAGTCGCTCGAGTTTGCGAGGATTACGGGGTAAGAGTTCAGTACAGCATCTTCGAATGCCATCTTGAAGCCGAACGGTTTCAAGAATTTTGGAAGCGCTTGCTCGCGGAAATCGACGAGGAGGAAGACCGGCTCGTCGCTTACAAACTGGATGCGAAAAACGCCCAACGTACGATGACAGCCGGATCAATGGTTTGCTCTGAAAAAGTCGTGTGCTATTTGGTTTGAGAGGGATTGATGAGTTTCAGGTAACGAAGTGGAAGCGCCGAATATGGGCCTTTCGCAACCTAAGTTGTAAGTCCTTGAAGACAAAGGCCATATGTTGAATTTTCACACTAGTTTACCCCTTGGCAACCTGGCGGAAACTACATTTTTTGACCGTCGTTGCCTACTCGTGTCTTGCGCCCTTGATGATCAAGGGCTTACATACCCGGAGCCGTGAACCGGCTGAACGCCGAAAGGCATTGGAGACCGCTGGACCTCCGACCGACGATCGACGAGCCATTCCCGGAAGCCGTGAACCGGCTGAACGCCGAAAGGCATTGGAGACAGGATATCCCTGGATATCCTCCATGAGATCCAGCAGGGGCCGTGAACCGGCTGAACGCCGAAAGGCATTGGAGACGTCGACGTCCTCCCCGCCGCCGCCCTGGACGAGGCCGGGCCGTGAACCGGCTGAACGCCGAAAGGCATTGGAGACATGCCCCCGTAGGAGCCGACCCCGATGCCCCGGCCCCCGGAGGCCGTGAACCGGCTGAACGCCGAAAGGCATTGGAGACCGGCTGTTTCCGCGCCCTCCTTCACGAGATCGTCGACGGCCGTGAACCGGCTGAACGCCGAAAGGCATTGGAGACGGGAGGGGGTCTGCCCCCTCCCCGCCTGTCTCTTCCTCGCCGTGAACCGGCTGAACGCCGAAAGGCATTGGAGACGACTCGACGAAGGATGAAATAGGAATCTTCATTCCGCGCCGTGAACCGGCTGAACGCCGAAAGGCATTGGAGACGACCGGGTAAGTCGACTCGACGAAGGATGAAATAGGAATGCCGTGAACCGGCTGAACGCCGAAAGGCATTGGAGACTGGCGTCTGAGCATTCCGACCTTACCATCGCGGCGGCTGGCCGTGAACCGGCTGAACGCCGAAAGGCATTGGAGACGACCGGGTAAGTCGACTCGACGAAGGATGAAATAGGAATGCCGTGAACCGGCTGAACGCCGAAAGGCATTGGAGACGAGAACCTCTCGTCCGCCGCCATCTGCTTGTGCTCCTCCTGCCGTGAACCGGCTGAACGCCGAAAAACAATCTGGAAGGGCAAGCGGACAAACTATTTGACTAGTTGGAGAAGGAAGGCGGGATAAGGAATCTTTTATCGCCATCCCCCGGTTCAGGTTCCGCGCCAGCATCGATCAATTTTAAAGCGCGAGGGGTAAAAATTTAAGGAGCGAACGCGCAAACGCATCACCAAAAACACCGGTTTTACTGGTTTTTTTTCACGAAACGAGGAGATTTTGATTGCGGAGCGAACGTAGCGAACGCGCAAACGCATCGCCAAAACCAGCGATTTTACTGGGGTTTTTGCGAAATTGGCAGAAAAATGAGGCGCGCGAACGGAGCAAACCGACGTAATCTTTGCGCTTGATGCTACTCCTCGTTCGGCTATTGCACAGGGGATGAAGAGACGGAAATTAATGACGCCGAGCGAGCTCGCGGACGAATTCAAGCTGGCCTCGAGCACTGTCCGAAATAGGTTGAAGTCGGCGGGGGTCGCTCCCGTGTCACGCGGGTCCAATGGGCGCTGCTACCCCGCGAAAGCGGCCCGGACGGCGTGTCGGGCGGTTCACCACAAGCGGCGCTCCCCAGCGAAAACTCCCGAAGAGAAGGACCTGCAGGAGCGCAAGCTTCTGAGGGAGTGCGAGAAACTCGAATTCGAACTGGCGGTCAAGCGGCGCGAGTATCTGCCGAAGGAGGAAACGCTGGAGTTCCTTGGACGCGCAATGGCCGAGTTGCGGGATCGACTGCTGAAAATCCCGGCGGAGTTGTCCGATCGACTGGACCCTCCACTCAAGGCCGAATTGGGCAAGGTCATTCGGCTGCAGCTCAACGATTTCGCGGCCAGAATGCATGAGATCGCCGACGGACAGTGAACCTGCCCAAGCCATCGCGAAGACGCTTGGGCGGATGGCCACAGTCGCGCATTGCGACGACATTCTCAGCTGGCTAGATCAAACGCTGTATCTGCGCGACTCCCCCTACGGCAACCGGTTCAAGTCGGCGGTGTCGCCTTGGCTTCACGAGCCGTTGCGGGCCCTCACCGATCCGAACGTGCGGGAGGTCTGGATTATGGCCTCGGCCCAGGGGGGCAAAACAATCGTCCTGCTCTCGCACCTGCTCTACTCATTGGTCCATGACCCGGGGCCCACAATGGTGGTCCTGGACACCGACAAGGCGGCGGTCGCCTGGTGGGAGAGCAAGCTCGATCCGACGCTGAAGCATTGTCCGGCCTTGGTCGGCAGGCTGCCGCAAAACCCGGAGCGCTACAAGAAGTCGGCCATTCTGATGCCGGACGCGACCGTGCGGATCGGTCCGGCCAACAACTCGTTCCTACGCAGCCATTCGATTCGCTATCTCGCCTGCGACGAGGTATCGAAATGGCCGGTCGGCAACATCGCCAACGCCAAAGCTCGCTGTCGCCAGTTCGGGGATCGGAAGATGGTCTTTTGTTCGACGCCGCTGGACGTCGACAACGAGTTCACTGTCGGATGGGAATCCGGCAGCCGCGAGTATTGGGCCTTTGGTTGTTTGGGGTGCGGCGAGCCTTTCGCGCCAAAATTCCGCGAGCACATGCGCTGGGATTCAGGGCCGGAGGTCAAGCCCAACGGCGTCTGGGACATCGTGGGCGCGGCGGCCACGGCGCGCCTGGTTTGTCCTCGGTGTGGCCACGAACACCCCCACACAGCAGAAACCATCGCTCGGCTCAACGCGGGCGGTCGATACGTGAGCGACCGATCAATCGGAGCGGTGCGGTCGTTCCATTTCTCCTCACTCGTATTGAGCCCAAAAGTCTGTAGCTGGTCCGAGCTGGTCGCCGAATTCCTGTCCGCGAAGATCAGCGCGGAGATTCGTCCGCCGGCCCTGCTGAAGGAATTTGTCAACTTGCAGTTGGCCGAACCCTGGGACGACGTCGTCCCGACCGAGGAGAAAATCAGCGTCAGCGATACCCCAGTCCAGAGCCCTGCTGATTTTGACGGTCGATGTTCAGAAGGACCATTTTTGGGCGCTCGTTCGGGCCTGGTCCAAATCGGGAAACTCCACGCTCATACGCTTTGCACGGGTGGGGTCCTGGGACGAGGTGGCGTCGGTCGCGACGAGCGAGGGCGTTGAGAACAAATATGTCTTCGCGGACTCGCGATTCGACACCGCGACGGTGGAGATGGAGTGCGCCCGGCGCGGATGGCGGACCTTGCAAGGCTCCAGTCGAGACTCGTTCAGGTGGACAGCGCCCAAGGGGAGTCCACGCGGGAAATCCAGCGAACGCTATTACTCGCCTCTCCGCCGCTGCTACGTCGCCCGCTCGCGGGACCGGCGACAAACGGCGGTCATCACCCAGCGCATCGTGTTGGCGAGCAATCCCCTCAAAACGATGGCACATCGCCTAAGCGTGGGGCGGGGAGGCGTCCGTTGGGAAACCAGCAACCTCGCCTTGGGCCAGTGGCAGGATGACTATCTGCATCAAATGAAGGGCGAACAGTTGCGGCGGGTGGGAACGGAGTATGTGTGGAAGAGGATCCACGACAACCACGCCTTCGATTTGGAATACTACCAAGTCGGCCTGGCTCTGGCGGCGGGCATTAGATTTGACAGCGGAACTCGTGCGGCCAAGGTGAGCGGCGATGGCTAGAGCAAGACAGGCATGGTAGATCCGGCAAATGCTCGGGGGCTAAGTACGACTTGCTCTCCCAGGAGCACCAGCTCGTCGAGATTAGCGACATGGCCTTTGGTTTGATTACCCTTGGCTCCGGAGCCTTGCCTTTTTGTTTCTCCTTCTCCATTGGCGTCTCATGGAGAAAGCCGCTTGTTTATTAAATTCTTAATAATTAAAGACCCGCCCTCCTCAAGCCGTCACAGAAGCGGTTTCCCTTTGTTTTAGGGCTTTTTTGCTCGAAACCGCCGCTTGAATCACCGCAACGACCACATGACAAAGGGGCTCCTTTGATAGAGGGTGGGGTTCGGAACGAGGCGGGTCCCCTAGGCCCCCCCTACGGCTTCAAAGGCTCGGGACCTTCCCTCGCTTCAGGATACGCCGCACAGAAGATCGCCCGATGTTCAGCTGGCGGGCGATCGCCGCTTGGCTGTGCCCTTCCTGGTGCAGGGCGGTGATTTGGTCGGCCACCAGAATCACGGTCGCCGGTCGGCCATGGGGACGGCCCGCTTTTCGCGCCCGGGCGATGCCCGCCCTCACCCGTTCACGCAAAATCTCCCGCTCGAACTCCGCGAACACCGCCAGCAAGCCGGCCATGGCCCGCCCCCCAGGGGTCGTCAGATCCAAGGCTTCGGTCACCGAGATGAAACCGACCTCCAGGGCGGAGAGTTCCTGCAGCGTTCCCACCAAGTCAGGGAGGGAACGGCCCCATCGGTCCAGGCGCCAGACCAAGATCGCGTCCACCTCCCGGCGCCGAGCGGCTTTCATCAGCGCTTCCCGTTCGGGCCGGTCAGTTGCTCCGGAGCCGATCTCCGCGATTTCGGTTACCGATTGCCACTCACGGCTCCGAACGTATCGCCGCAGGGCGTCCAACTGCAGGGGCAATGTCTGCTGGTCATGGGTGGAGACCCGGGCGTAGAGAGCGGCTCGAACGGGCCTTTGAGCCCCCTGGCCATAAACCTCCGGGCCGGAGGCCGCCAAAAGGGGCCGATTTCCGAGGGTTTCGAGGGCCGGGGAAGGCATGGCCAAAAACTAGTGTTTCAGGCCAGATCCGTCAAATCGACCGTCTCCCGGGAATGGCGATCAGGGATGACGCCCGTTTTCGCGCGAGAATGCCACTAGGAACGCGCTTGCTTTCAGCGTGATGGATCTTTCATCCATGTGGGGCTATTGCGTTCGCGGGAGATTCCGGAGCGGAGATTCGGCTCCTTTCCTTAGCTCGCAGGATGGTTGCGCAGGATAGTCGACATCCCATTATCGAGAAGAGCGCGCCGCTTTGCGGGTTACGCCCTAGTCTTTAGCACCATTGGCACGCTTCTGTTCTTCTTCCTCCATCTCTAGTCTTTCAAAAATAAATTGCCGGACTTCTTTCGCCACCTCTCGGAGAACAGCACAGAGGTGCTCGTCCGTGGTGTAGCGTCGGACCTGGATTTCCACCTCAGAATCTGGCAAAACCGCCCATGACACAATTAGGCCACCGAGATCGCCGGGATCCATTGACAACTCTCGTGCCGCTCCCTCGACAATCTCAGAAATGGCGACACACCCGCTCCGGGCCATCGACCGACCAATCGAACGAATTGAAGCTCCCATCGCCCCACTATCTCACAACTCTTCAAAAAATGCATGTTTTTGTGAAAGGACCTCACACGCCGCTCACGCGCCCCGTGAAACGAGAACGCCAAAATCACCTTTGGAAAGATTCTAACTCCTCTGAAACGTGGCCCCGTAGCTCAAATCAACCCTTCCACGGGGAGGCTCCGTTCTTCGGCGGACAGGCCTGCTTTCGCTCCATGCGCCCGGCTTGCCCGGCCGCCAGTTCCTCAAACCGCCGCAGAGCATCGGAAAGCGTTCTGCAAGTCCATCCATGGGTTCCCCAGTGGAGGGTCGTCGGCAGACGCTCATCGCCCGTCCGCTGAACCGTGCCGTCGGGGAAGCGATAGTCTTTCTCGGTCCGACGTACGCGCATGACATCATAGCCCATAACCTCCGCATTCGAATGCACCACCGAATACATCACCGCGTCCCCGGACCGAGCCACCAGGTTACGCTCCAATCCGTGGCGCCGGTAATGAATGGGAATGCGTTTCACGGATGTTATGACGCCCGGTCGCGGGTTTTCCCACAAAGGGATGACCGAGAGTTTAAGGCGACTCCAAAAACGCTCACGCGCCGACTCACAAGCCTCGCCGCCGTCGGCGGCGATAAGCGGAGCGATTGACGGGCTCCCGGAATCGCCGTCGGACTCGGGAGGGCTTCTGGAACGTCTGGGGCGTGAGTTGGGGATTCTGTTGGGCGATGACAATGAAGCCCTTGCCACAAGTGGGACATGTGACGCGCCAGCCCAGGCGGGACCCATCCAGGTAGAGGAGGGCTCCACAGCACCGACACCCGGTGCGATAGCTCAAGCCGTCTCCAGCGTGAGATGGGGCGGGATCAAGCGCTTGGTTCCTTTCTTTCATGGGAATAGCTTATCTGGAGAGAGCCACGCGCTCGATTTCAAAACGCCCTCAAAACGGGCCTGACCAAGTCCACTGACTAAGCAGTGAGGCTTGCCCATCCCCTCGCTTCCGAACAGGCTCCAGCGGATACCAGACCCCGCAACAGACCTCACAATCATGAAACGCGACAAAGCGACCACTCGGACTCTTGAGCGCCTCCGCCAACGAGCGGATCGGGATAAACAACGGGTCGAGGCATTGGAAGCGGGTGCAACCCAAGCGCTGGACTGTTTGAGTAGCGGACAGCCGCAAACCGCGATCCGGGTACTTCGGCACCTCTTGGATTCATGAATTACAACAAAGTCGTTCTCGTGGGGCGTTTGACCCGCGACCCCGAAGTGCGCTACACCACCAAAGGCGTGGCGGTGGCCACTTTTGGCCTCGCCTGCAACCGGCGTTACCGGGCTCGGGACGGCCAGCCCGCCGAGGAAACCACCTTCGTCGATGTCACCGCCTTTGGCGACACGGCCGAAGAGATGAGACAATCGCTGTCCAAGGGCTCCCCCGTCCTTCTGGAAGGCCGTCTGCGTAACGAATCATGGGTGGATCGCAACGGGCACAAGCGCAGCTTCACCAAAGTCCTTTGCGAATCCTTCAACCTCCTCGCCTCCCGAAGGGGTGACACCTCGCCCCCATCCCAGAGCCCCTCCCCCTCAAGCCCGCCGAAGCCTCAGACCGAAGCGACGAGCCCGAGCCAACCCGAGACCAGAGCCCCAAAAGGGGGCGAAGAAGACGATGTGCCCTTTTAACGCGGTGGCTTGCACGAGCGGAGGGAGCTATCGGGACGTCGGGAGATGGTGCCGAGGAGATGCGTTCCGCAATCCAGCCAGGGACCCCTGAAGAACGGATATCGCGAGCGGGCCACGAAACACAGTCTCACGGCGTTTTGCACTGATTGCCGCCCGGCAAGGCGATAACGGCTCTAGGGAAGGGCGCCGAGACCGGACGGGATGACCGAGCTCAGGACGCCGCCACGCGCGGGTCCAACCCGCCGCCCAAGTGCATCACGGACTTGCTTTGAATAACGGGCCTTGCTACTCTCGCACTCATGTTAGCCCAGAATTAAAGCTGAAAACCTCCGCCCTTTTTCAAGAACGGAGGTTTTCGCAAAGCCGCTGCGAATACACAACGCCCTCTTTTTCGTAAAAAAGAGCGTAGTATCCGAGGGGGCCGAAGGCAACCGGAAAATGAGACTACGCGAAAAAATATTTTTAGAGACCGAGAGGGCGGGAACACCCCTTTTTCTTACCTCGCCTTCAGGTACGGTGCCTTTCTTTCGCGTTCCGAACCGTCTTTTCCCTGATTTCCGCGGGTTTTTCGCCCTTGGTCCCACGACAAAACCCGTGAACCGGAAGGGGGACGTGTGAGCAAAGGCGCTCCCACCGGTCTGCCCTCCGACCCGAGGCAGCTGCGAACGAAACTGCACATCGTCCGGGTCGGTGACTGCTTTCAAAAGACCCGCACCATCGCCAAGAAGGTCCGGCTGGCCATTAAAACCGTGACCGCCACTCTGTGCGCCCTCGTCCAAGGCGGTTGGGTCACCGCCACCCCTCGAGAAGGGAAAACCACCCTCTACCGCCAGCGGAATGCCAAGGAATACTATTTCCCGGCCTGGATCGACGACCTGGGCATGACCGCCCTTCGGACCCTTGTCGTCGGCCTTTTCTTGGTCGCCCCTACCATCTCCCGACGTCAAATCGCTAAGACCCTCCACATTTCGGTCTCCACCGTCGACCGGGCCATCGCCGACCTCGTGGCGCGGGGGTATCTCCGCATCGAGCACACTCCCGGCAAGGCCAACCGGTATGTGCTGGTCTACAACGGGGAGGACTTCATTCGCAACACTGCGTTGGTCAAAACCGAGTGCTCGAAAAAGAAAAACCAGAAACGGAAGAACAAAGAAGAGCTAAAACCCCAGCATCACCCCATCCTTGACCGCCAGCCGGCTCCGACTGAAAAGGTCGAACAAGCCGTCTCTTTTCTAAGCGGTCTCAAAGGCCAACTCAGCGCTCTTGGACCGTAGGTCCGCCCCTTTTCGCCAGCCGCTTTAGCCGGTGCCGCAGTCCTGGGCGGTAACCGGTTTTTTGCGTTTGGAGAAGGCCACACTCCCGTCCAAAGAGACTCAAAAGCGTCTTTTCCCCCTCTCCGGCTCCCTCTGAGCCCTGATTTCACGTTCCAGTCAGCCCACCCAAGCGACCCGATCCTAAAGCGAAGGTGGTTTCAAGCCCTCTCAGGGCTAACCCTACCTCAAAAACGTTTTTACCCTGGCTCAAATAGAGTTCTAACCCTAGGTCAAAAAGGGGGTCCTAAGGGTTTATTATAAGTGTACACCCCTGGAAGACCGACTGATCCCACCCTTCACTCCCCCTCCAGGGCCTCGGAAATTTTTTTAAGGATTTTTTTTTAAGGGTCGGCGGGCCTGGGCGCTCCGCGCCCGCCGACTTTTTCCGGAGGGAAAGCGCTCGCGTTGGCGAGTGATTCAATCCCTTCCACAAGGGTTAGGAGACCCATGCGGAATTCCCAACGGGAATGACTGTCACAAATGCCTCCCTCCGAATGGTGTTTGAACGTCTGTGAGGCTCGTTGGAAAGGTTTCCAGGGTAAGGAATCTCTTTTCCGGGAACGGTCGATGGGTCCGAGCCAACCCCATCGCTCTCCTTTACACGCACCGAAAAAAATCGACCTATCCGAAATACCGTATATCCGAAATCCGGAATTCGTGGATGCGCGACGGATGAAGAAAAGCGGCAGCGGGCTAGACAAAACCGGAGCCGTAAAAAAATACTGGCTCCGAAAATCCGGAAACCTGATAGGAGCAAAATGCCCCAAAAAAGAAAATCCGGTAACTATCAGCTTTGCGTCGAACTCTATCCCGAATTGTACGACGCGCTTGGGCTAAAGGCCGCGCTACACCGCCGCTCCGTGAGCCAGGAGGTCCGGGTGGCTCTGGCCGATTATTGCCATCCTCCCTCCCGTCAACCCGATGCCAGCCAAGAAAAAAGCTAAGGCCAAGGCTCGGGGGCGCCCCCGTAAGCTCGATCCGCTCGCGAAGATTCCAGAAGAAATCCAGGCGTGTGTGCTCTCGGACATCTCTTCCGACAAGCGGCTCCGTCTTGGGGGCGGCTATCCCAGACGGGGACGTCCAGAGCCATCCGCTCGCCTTCGCGACCAAGGCCATGGTCCAGCCGTCGCGGAGCCAAGGCGACACCGCCGACTTGAACCGGCTGCAATATGGCGAGTCGCGCATATTGCAGCGTTTGATTCAGTCAACATGAGAATGGCGTCACAATGCGAGGTTTGGAGAGCGCGGGCGCAGGAAGCAAAAGAAGGAAGACTAGCCCTCTTCTTCGATCCATTCGAGGCTGTCAGCGGCCTCGTTGATTCGCGTCCGGATCAGATCGTTGAGTTCAGCCTTGAGCGAGGGGTCGAGACGGTCTAAGAGTTCGGCGGGGATCTTCAAAAGCCGATCCCGCAAAGCGGTAATGACGCCACGCCGCCCTCGTGGATGACCGACCGCGGCAGATAATCGCGCCGCTTGACCGCCAGTTCGAACTCGAGTTTCTCACACTCCCTGGAGGAGCTTGCGCTCTTGTAGGTCCGTCTCTTCGTGGGTTTTGGCCGGGGAGCGCCGCTTGTGGTGAACCGCTCGACAGGCCGCCCATACCGTTTTCGCGGGGTAGTGTCAGGCCCCTTTGGCCCCACGAGACAAAGGGGCAACGCCATTGCGCTTCAGGCGTCCGTGGATGGTTTTGATGGGCAATCCCAGAGCTTCAGCCAGCTGGTTCACGGTCACCGATTGTGGTCTCTTCATCCCCAGTGGGATAGGACAACGAAGCGCACTCTCAAACAAAATCGTAGGAGTGGAACGCTCAGAATGGAACATTGGGCGAACCGGTTTTTTCGAGAAAACCCCAGCAAAAACGGCGTTTTTGACGGTTCAGGTTCTTAGAATGGAAGTCTTAAAAAAGCGGATTTCCACCTGGATTCTTCAAAATCCCCAGTAAAAACGCTGTTTTTGGCGCGTTAGGTTCTTAGCTTCTCCTTAAATTTTTACCCCTCGCGCTTTGAAATCGATCGGTGCTGGCGCGGAACCTGACCCGGGGGATGGCGATAAAAGATTCCTTATTCCCTAGGCTCCTGACCCTCGCTCAGATCCGGTCGGGAGTCTTTCAAGGTGGGCATCGCCTCCAGCCACTCTCGCACCTTGCTAATGACGGGGTCTTTCAGGGGGCGAGCCTTGATGATACGAGCCACAGTGCTGGAGGCGACACCCACCTTGAAAGCGAATTCACGTTGCGAAAGGCCCAGTGTCTCCAGGGCTTCCTCAACTTGACGTCCCAATTGAATTCGTTCATCCCTGCGCATAGCTTGCTTTCGGTTGTTTGGCTTTCTGACTTCGTGGTCCCGCCAGCTTTGTGACCTTGATCTCGGAGGCGGGTCAAGCGCAATAGGGTTTCGCAATCCGACAGCGTCTCTTCATCCCGAAAAGCCTTTTCAGCCTTCTGTGCTATCGTTAGTTTTCCCTGCGTAACCCACGCACTCAAACGAGAACCGACGCTCCATCATGGCAAGGAAGAGGCCCGAAGACGAGTTTCCCTTTAACGAGATCGTTCGAGTCTCTTTGAGCGAAATCTCCCCGGAAAGCAGCATCAACGTTCGGCGAACCGGAATCGAAGAAAACGTCGAACTGGTCAAATCATCGATTCAGGCCCATGGCTACTGGCCGGATGCTCCCGTGGCGCTACGGCCCCATCCCGACCCGCAGTCAGCCTATGCCTATGAAAGCGTGACCGGTCAGTGCCGGATGAAGGCTTCGTTTGCGCTGAACCTCAAGGAAATTCCGGCCATCATCGTCGATTTGGACGACGACGCGGCCCTGAAACGCTCGTTCATGGAGAACTCCAAGCGTGGGGCCTTATCCTTTCCCGACTGTACTTACTGGGTGGAAAGAAAATACAACGAACTCATGACACAGGGAATGACGAGTCAGGAGGCGTTTGAGCAAACCGCGGCCTTTTGGGATCTCACGGTGCCAAAGGCTGAGCAATACTTCACCCTGCACGCACTGCCATCCGAACTCAAAGAGATGGTGGAGCGTAAGGAATTACCGCAGAACGCCGCCCTGGCCATCGTGGAGAGTTGTCGTAACCAGTTCGACCTCAAGCAAGGCGAAGAGGCCATGAAAGAACGGGCCGAATGGTTCTGCGCCCAGGACCGGGAGCAGCGAAAACTGGCCCGCAAGGCAATGCGCGCGAGCGGACACAACGCGAGTCCGGAGGACGTGAGCCGCAAATTCGAGGAGCTGACCAGCCGGGACCATAGCACCATCCCCGTCACCCTCCCCGCCGAATCCCAGGAAAAGCTGATCCAATACGGGCAGGATCGGGGCATCTACGAACCGGCGGCCATTATCAGTAACATCGTGGCCCAAACCCTAAGGGATTGATCTCCCCCCTCTTGCTCGTGACAGAAACCCAGGCACGGGCCGTTCTGGGCGATGTGACCGGTCATAACCCAACCGTGGTCCTCGAAGCCCTCGCCTGCCAGCCGCCTTGCGACACGTTTGAGGAACTACTCAAGCTCCTGGGCCAGGAGCGGGCAGACTTGAAAAGCGCCCACGGGAAAAAACTGCGCCGATGCCACCGTCTGACCCGTTTACCCAAAGGGATCCAGTGGAAGCTGATTCAAGGACAGATCCCGGTGGCGCAGGGCGAGTGCATCAGCCGCCTTCCCAGTGAAACCGACCAGTATGTCCTGGCGCTGGCCATCGTCAGCAGCCGCGAAAAACTGACCCTAGCTGAATGTAAAAAGATTGTTGGGCTGGTTCTCCAAAAGCCCAACGGGAACGATCATCCTCTCACCATCCGGGAAGCCCTCGAACGGGTGGCCAGCGTTCGCTTCGACAAGCGGCCTTACATGATGGATATCCTCAGTGTCCAAGAGTGGCTTGAGGTGACTCGGGAGGCGTGGACCCGCCACTTGGAGTGGGAAAGCTTCTGCCACCTCCTGATCACGAGGAAAGCGAGCCTTCTCTCCGACATTGAGGCGGCCGAAACCCGTCTGTCCAATCTCGGGAGCGGTTTTGAATCGTTAAGAACGAAGATTCAATCCGACATCAAAGACGTTGAAAGGCAGTTGTGCGCCATGGCGAAGGATTTGCGAAAACTCTCCGAAACGTCCGGAGACTGATCCGCTCCAACGGGTTTCCTTTCCCTCGCTCGGCCAATATCTCCTCTGGTATTCGTAGCCCTTTGGCTTATGCGCCAAAAAAACCGAGGTCTCCGATAAACCCTGATAGAGAAAAATAACACGCTTGTAAATGGCCGCTCCAATCCAGGGCCCGGCCGACCCCTGGTTGGGGCGGGCGGTGCCGGGAGTCGGTTTTTAAAACAGGGAGCGTAATCGGCAGGCATCCAACTAAAAACGCTTTCCTAAGAATCATGGAATGACAGGGAATCCAGCCACTTCGATAGGCCAAACGTGAATCCCTATTTTCCAGTGGCTTCGATCTAATCGCTGGATTCGCATGAGAGATCATCCTCTGCCGCTCCCATTTCCATCATCCCTTCGGTTCAGGCCAACAGTCTCCCCAATCATTCGCCTAAGCTTTCGGGCATTCCCTCGCGGTTTGACCACTCGGACAGCGCTAGCGACAACGGCTCTGCACGGCGTTGACCACCCATCACCTAAAAGGTAACCTGTTCCCGTGCAAAAATATTTGCAGATGGTTCTCCTCGCATCGCTTAGCGCGACGCCCTTGCTATCGGCACAAACACAAGAGGGAACGCCGCCAACTGGACCAGAACCAACGCCTCCGCCGATCGAAGTTTCGGAAGAACCACCCGCTGTGCCTGAGTCGACTGAACCCGAAGTGCCCAGTGTTCCAACACGATCGGCCGAAACACACCCTCCCAGTGACTCCGGAGTCTCAACTGCTTCAACATCCCATGACGAGACAACGATGGCAGCGGCGGTTCCACCCGCTATCCCCCCGGCGATGGCTCCTGTGGCATCAAATCCTTGGATTAAATGGGGGTCCATTGCCTACCGCGTTCTGGATGGAGGGGGACCCCTGATTACTTATGTCCAACTCTTGAACGAGATCAACCGGCCAGCCGACACGTCCTCCAGACTGCAAGCCGCTCCGTCACTGACAACATTTGAAACAGAGGATCAAAGCAGTGTTTATCATGGGGCGGCAAACCTAGAACGGCACCTTTCATCAAGCACCCTGGAAAACCCCAATCACAAGGGGAACTATTCTTATTGGAGAATGACTTGGCAACGTGTCGTCTATGACACTGGTTTGGAAGAGTATGTCGTCGATCACGAGTCCGGGGGTGAAATTGCCCATAACGCGTATCGGGCGCGAGCCGATTGGGAGGGCATTCTTGATTCGCCGGGCGCGGCCCAAGCACAGACCGCCTGGCCTTGGGAAGATCCGTGGAAGCGGGGTGGAATTTGGATCATCACGGGCGAATCCAGGCAATTCAACTACCCGGATCTCCGGGTGGGTTCCGATGTCTGGAACCCGGCCTGGTTCGGGGTCGGTTTGGATGGTGAACTGGTGAGCCGGTCGGACCGACGACCCGGCATGAAAAGGACAATCTCCAAAAGAATGTCGACTGGGTTCCCGATTCCTCAATCGACTAACGCAGAAGGTCAAAGGCGATATGAAATCCAATGTTCGAGCGGTCTCGGTTTTTGTTGCTTTGCTGGTGTTACTCGTCTGCGGGTGGTTCCTCCGACCCGGGAGAACACCGGCTACCGAGGTGGATTCATTGCGTCCACCCGTCCGACAAGCCAAGTCGGCCCCCAATGCCTCTCCCCAACCGCTTGACGCGACACCCGAAGCGGTTCCTCAATTGGCACTGGATGAGGAAGCCCAACGGCTGGCCCACTGGAGGGCTCATTTTCCTTAGAAACCAACGACGGATTCAAGAGTGCAATACGATCCTTCCAGACCCTATCAGTTTTTGACAACCGGCAAGGTGGTTCCTAGGGACCAGGCCGATGAGGAGTTTAAAAAAGTAAGGAAAGCATGGGCGAATAGAAGTGAAACAGATCGTCTAGCCGGGAACAACCACGCCTTGTTAAAGGCTTTCTACGAGGACGACGCGCGGTATAGTTCTCAATTTCAGCAATTCTACGAGGTGCTGAAGAAGTATGACCGATCACATAACCCCGCTTTGGCGGCGAAAGCGTTCCAAGCGTTCCGGAAATATCATCATTCCGCCTTCGAAACCGATTCTTTTTTTGGAGGCACGCGAAAGCGGGACTACTCCAGTTTGCGGGGGTGGCTTCGAGAGCGGAATTGGTTTAACCGAACATTTGGAAGCGAAGCGGGAAAAGCCGAAGCGGACCGATTGATTGAAGAACTGGTCGAGACTGTCCAAGGCATGGAAGAACTGCCCTTGGATGTGATGGCGTATCCAAACTCACTGGGACCAGACAGCGCAGGGTTTGACGCCATTAAGAATGGAGACGAGCCACTGCTTGTCGCCTACGAAGGGTGGTATGAGGAAAGCACCCGCTTCTATCGCGAGCGGCAGCTTCAAGTCAGTTACGAGGAAGGAGATCCGTCGTTAAAAACGGCAGCGCCTGAGTTGTTTCCCCCGGTCGGAGTCGTAGACGGGAGACTCGGTGACAAAGATGGAGATCCAATCAGGTGGCACAAGGGACTGGACGCACGCTTGGTCAACGATCAAGGCGAAGAGATTCCGTTGATCGTTGAGGAAGACAACACGGTCCGTGTCCCCAACCCGGATGAAATCAATGGGATGCGTGAGAGTGGAGAGGTACGACCGTTTTCTCTGGAACCAGAGCCTCGCAAGGAATAGGAGCGGCATACGCGGCACGCGGCTCCGGACCAGAGGCTGGCGGGCCATGGACGCCTTACAACTTGGCTCAATGGGTTTCCAGAGCTTGACTTCGCCATCGGGGTGAATGTCTCATTGCACGTAAGCGACCTCTCCCCGACCCTTGGTCGGTTCAGAACCCCGCTCCGGTCCATCGGTGGCCCGCGACTCCCGGGCGGCACGGTTACGAACGCCTGATCCCCTGGCTTTTCTCTGACTGTGGGGTTTGGTTTTGCCGGGATCGAAGCGGTGTGGCATTCTCTCTTGGGTATGAAAGATGGTCCTCTCTCCCGGTTCCTGAGCACGTTCCTCCTGAAAATGGTTCCCTTGATGTTCCTGCTCGCGACTGCCGAGCCTCTGGCACAGACGCCACCCTTTTGCGAGGGTAGCGGCATCGGGGTCGCCTTGCTGGCCAGCCCTTCCGTCGCCGAGGTGGGAGACCGGGTCGTCTACGACGTCGAGGTGACCAACACCGTGCCCGGGACTTGTGACGCCTCCGATGTCCGAGTCACCATTGAATTGCCCGACGGCCGGGCGCTCGAGAACAAGACCCTGCGAGAGCTGGCCGCCTATTCGGCCTCCGTCCAATTTCGGGACGGCATTGGCGCCTCCCTCCGAGCCCTCCCCGAGTCGGTTTGGGACACTCATCCTTCCTTAACCGAAAACCGCCTGGATTTCGGCACCGCGATCCGGTTTTCGGATATTCGCTTCAACCAAGAGTTGGAGCCTCCCTCCAACGAGGAACGCCTGGCCAATCCACTGGTGGATTTGTATGTCATTCGCTCCGAGGATGTGCTCGAGGGAGAGGAGGACTCAAGGGGCACCGCCAGGGCCTTGGTGAACGCTCGCATCGAACACAGCGCCTCGGCAAGTCGAGGCGGCGGTCAGCAGCCGGTCTCCTTCACTGTTCGGGAACCCGGTTTGCGGGTGACCCTGGAATGTGTCGACACTCCGGAGGGACCGGAAACGGTCCGTTACACGGGCCGGGTGGAAAACACGGGAACGACTCCATTGAGCGAGGTGGGCGCCGTGGTCGAAGTCGCGGGACAGACCTTCCCGGTCCTTGAGGACCTGACCCTCGCCACAGGCCAAGGGGTGGCCTTCACGACGGACGTTCTGGCACGCAACCCGTGCGCCGAGTCCCAGGCCCTTGTCCGGGCGCGCGCCTCCGGCCCACCGAAGGAACCGGTTCACGTGATCGGTCAGGTGCAACCCGTCAACACACAAACCGTTCTCGAACGGACGGCGAGCGCCCAATGCCCGGCGCAGGCCCAACCGGGGCTGGAATTGGAAGTCACCTGCGCCGACGGACCCGCGAGGGCGGATCGGATTTTGAGTTACACGGGCACGGTCATCAACACAGGGCAGATCGCTTTGACCCAGGTGCGGCTGATCAACCCCACCCTTCCCGGTCAAGTGAGGTTCGACGGGGGAGAGAATTCGGTGGCCCGCTTGGCGCCGGGGGACTCGGTCGCCTTCACCTACCTCGCCGCCGCCTCCAAAGCCGGGCCCGCCTGTGGCCTCCGAACCACGTTTTCAGCCCAAGGCCTCAGTCCTTGCACCGAAACGCCGGTGGCGTCGGCACCCAAAACCCTGGAGTGTCCCCTGCCATCCAACGCGGCGGTCTCCTTGAACGGCGCTTGCCCGGACCGTCCGGTGCCCCCAGGTTCTGTGCTGGTCACTCAAGGGAGCGTGACCAACACCGGCGGCACGGTCTTAACCCACGTGGTGGTCACGAGAACCGACGTGTTGGTTTCGGGGACCTTCCCGCTCCTACCCTCGGGGCCGCCGCTGCTTCGAAGACCGCTGGATCCCACCGTGGTGGCCCAATTCCCAGTCTTACGCCCCGGTGAGACCCGTACCTTCACCGCCCGCTTGAAGGTGGAGCCCAATTGTTGCGCGACGCGGCAGACGCTGCGGGTGAAGGCCAAGGACACCTGCGGGGGCGAGATCCAGGATCACCGGACTCTGCTCTGCCCGGTGGCGACAAACCCAGCGTTACAGTTGACCCGGGAATGCCCAAAGGAACCGATCACTCTCGGGGAGCCGTTGCCTTATTCGGGAACGGTCAGAAACGCCGGCGATATCACTCTAACTGATGTCGTCGTGTACGACAGTGTCCAAGGGTTGGGGAAAGTGCTGCTGGGTCCGATCGCGCTGGCACCAGGAGAAACCCGGACCTTCGAAGCTTCCGACGAGGCGTCCGTGGTCCGCTGTGAGGGAACGCTCCTGGTGGCCCAAGGCCAGAGTCTGTGCGGCCAACAAAGGGCGCGAACCGAGTTGGCTTTAAACTGTCCGGTGTTGGCGACGCCGCGGATTGAATTGATGACCCTGTGCCCCAAGGACCCTCTGGTTCCGGGAACCGAGGCGACCTTCTCGGGCTTGGTCCGAAACACGGGAGAGAGCCTGATTCGGGACTTTAAGGCGAGGAGCGAGTTTTTCCTGTTCACCACACTCTTGGGGAGCGTTCAGGTCGCCGACTCCGGTCCGGTGGACTTGCCGCCCGGCGCCGAACACCGGTTTGATTTCACGTTCACGCCCCCGGCCGAAGTCGGCGAGTGCTGTGAACTAGTGGTCCAACTGGTCGGGCAAGGCAAAGACACCTGTTCTGGGGCCAGTGTCTCGGCCAGCGCCACGGCGGTGTGTCCTCTGGAGAACCGGGCCGATATCGGGGTCCGTCTCGACTGTCCGAGCGAGCTCGCGCTCGCCGTGGGGGGAGAGATTCGTTACACGGGCGAACTCATCAATTCGGGAAACCTGACGCTGACCGATGTCCGAGTGCGGGCCAATCGCGAGGATTCGGAACAGGAGGTGGTCGATTCGTTCACGCTCGCACCGGGGGAAGTCGAGCGGTTTGAGTTTTTCATGGCGGGAACCGACTCTTCGGCTCCGGTCGTGGTGACGGCCACGGGAACGGACAGCTGTGACCAAGCCACAGTCACGACGACCGCCGAGTGCGAGGCTCGCCGTGAAACCGCGGGGCGCCGCGCATCGGTGTCGGTGGACGCGGGCTGGGTTCGCCTCCGCTGGAGCACCCAACCCGGAGGCGTTTACCGCGTGCAGGCTTGCGACCATCTCGGAGACAGTCGTTGGACCGATGTCGGGGAAGTGTTTGTGGCCGACGGGCCACAGTCGGAATGGTCGCAGGCGATGGATGGGGAGGATTGCCGCTTCTTTCGTCTGGTTCGGGTCCGCTGACACGCGTGCCCCGGTTCGGGGAGTTGATACCCTCTGGGTGAAAACGCCGAAGGCCTCTGGAACGCGCCGAGGCGGGGAGGATGTGTTTACCCAAAAGTTTCGTCGACTTACCCAAAAGTCTCGTCGGCTTACCCAAAAGTCTCGCCGACTTACCCAAAAGTTTCGTCGACTTACCCAAAAGTCTCGTCGGCTTACCCAAAAGTCTCGCCGACTTACCCAAAAGTCTTGTCGGCTTACCCAAAAACCAAATTAATTCGCGAAAAAAAATGTGTGCCTAGCAGGGTCGGTGTACGAATAAACCGCCAGTCCTTTCCTCCCCCATACCCGTCCCCGGGTACGACGGGTCGAAGTGCTCCCTTACCTTCCGGGTTCCAGAGGATGGCCGATATCGCCTAGAAAGAGCGAAGATTTCCCTTCAGCCTTGCCATGGGGAACGGTCACGTTACTCTCGCTGCCGACATCGATTGTGTCATCGCAACCGGTGCATGAAGTCCTCGGAGTTCATGTCATACAATTACAAATCAGAAAGGCCGGATACTGTGTGTGAGTCCGGCCTTTTCTTTTTGGATTCGATTCCGAAACCAATCCGGTGACGACCACGGAATTCGCCATCCCCTGGCGTAGTGGCTTGATTCAGTGCTCCGAGGGCAAGGAAACGCTGATCCCTCAGGACGGCCAGGATCTGTCGTTCGGCAATCTGAACCCCTGTTTCCACCTTGCCTTGTCCCGGGGTTTGAGAGACCGTGCGGGAAGAAGGACGACGCAGTAATGATCGGCCATTTCCTGGTCACTGTGGTTGGGGCCCGGTTTGTAACGACAGGGCCGAATCACAGCCGTTTTGGGCTTGGCCGGCACAACTACCGCCGAAGAAGCGGAAAGCCTCGGTGTGGCCTTTGATCCAAGACGAAGACTGCTCATTGAAAATGGCTTCACCGCTAGTCTCGTTACTCGCCCCAGAGCAGCGATGAACAATGATCTCTCTTCCCCGCACCAGACACTTGTGACACGGCCCTTTGCCCTACCTAATCGACGAACAGTTTGTCCCGGGGGTCGTGATGTTGGCGAATCACCGGCTCGACCTTGCTCGCCCTTTGCCGACAGAGATGGCTGAATTGGTTCAGACCATAACCCTCGGACTAGCGGACCTCCCGATTTGCTACGGCCCGCGACTAGGCAGCAATGGCCAGTTCGGGTTAGCTTCTTGTTGTTGCCGTATAGCTTCCTCAGCTTTGCGTTGCATAGCAGGTGCGATAATCTCGTCTTGGAACTTCCATACGGCTTCAACCCAGCCGTCCTTGGGAATCAAAAACGCCTCCCCAGGTTCCAATGACTCCTCGTGCCAGCCCTTGTAAGCAAAGGTTGACCCTTTTGGAATGTCCGACGGGTCGACCTCAGCGATGATGCGATCTCGCAAAGCCATAGCTGCCGCCTCAGGCATGTATTCTTTGGTAGGCCACTGCCGAGACGCATGCAGTTTGTAAACAATGCCTTCAGCGAGATCATGTGCTTTTTCTCCCCAAGTTTCAGGAGGCAACAATTCACCTTTTCCGTTATAGATTTTCACTGGCACCATTCTGGTGATATGCTGGCCAAATGCATCAAACTGCTCAGTGAATTCCTTTTCCATCCTGATTTCTTCAGGCGGATGTTTCGCCGCTTCATGATAATCACCGAGAACCTGAAAAATCCCTGCCACGACGAGCGGATTGTCGTGTCGGTCGTGTTCTTTGAGGATGTGATACAGCTGCTCAAATCCTTTGCTGAAGCGCCGTTCATTCTCAAAGAACCCCTTCATGAAACCGTGTGCTTTGACGACCGGCCCAAACCTTCGACGGTTCATTCCCCGCCATGTGCTGGAGTCCTTCGGGTCGTAAAGAGAAGCATCGAACGTCAGGGTAGGATGACGGGTTTCTTTGTAAGGAAAGTTGGCTTTCCAATTGGACAGGCGCTGGGCTTCCTGCTTGTCATGCGGGCCCTTAATTTGCTCCTTCATCTCCCGCCAAGCCTCGTCGGTGCCCTCAATAGGGCTGGGAACTTCCCTTGCCGTTTTCTCAAGCGTCGCCACGGGAGCCTCCTTCGCCGGGCGTCTAGGAAACCAAAACCATGTCGAAAGGGCAAGGAGTGTCAGCAAAATGGAGCCCAGCCGGGAAAGAAATTTTTGTGTCATCAGTCTTGGCCTCTCTTTTCTTCCGCCTCATAGGGTTTTCCCTTGGTCTTCGCTCTTAGCTTAGCGGTAAAGTCCGTAACTAAAGCCAGTTCCGCCGCTGTGAGGTCACGGCGCGCCCAATAACGCCGCCAAAGACCCGAAGTTTCTGATTTAAGCATTTCCTCGCCGAACCCGAGGATGTCTTGGTCTGTGTAATCGTCCTCTTGGGCGGAGAGATAGTAGTAAAAGTTGTCAGGGTTAGGACGCGGAGTGATTTGTAGCCCTTCGCCCTCGACGTAATCCACATCGGCAATCTGGCAGGTAGCGGTTACTCTGAAAGTGGAAGGCATGGGGTCGGGAGGATTGGTGCCCGATCTGGAATAGTCAGAGAAAATACGGTAAGTGGTATCCCAGAAATAATAGTAGACGGTCTCATTGTTGTCGCGCGTGATTCTGTAGCTGTAATCTCGCTCGGTCTTCCCCCAAGTGGCATCCGACTCTTGCCACCAAGACATCGCGGAACCGTCCGGCAGATAAGAGGTGTGGATGTAATCGTAATTTGTGTCGTGCTCATAATCCGTTTGGGCGGACCGAGTCCCAAAAAGCAAACCGAAGTACACCCCTGATTCTTCGTCCCCGTAGGAATTAATCGAGATGCCGTCGGCTTCGGCTTTTTGTTCTCCCCAAGTAGCAACGGCTATGACCGCTTCAACAGGTTGGAAGGGATCGCTTGGTCGCGGTATGGCGGCCTCGGTGACGTGAGTGAGGATGACAAGTGCACCTGCCATGAGACCCGGGAGCCCAGTAATGAACCGCCGACTCGACGAACAGCGGGTTTTCCGTATCTGTCTCATGGCTTCCCACAATTTAGAGTGACTGCTTGTCAAAAGAAAGGGCTTTGTTCTTGATTCGGTTTTGTTCATTAGAGTTATCTTCGGTTGAAGTTTGAAATTTACCGCCCCGGGGAAAGCGCTATGGATCCTCGGAGCGTTTCTTTTTTAACCTGGGCTCCCCATTGGGCTCTTTCGCGTTTCGCAAAGAGACTTCTGGACGAGGATGGCGGCAGATTGGTGAGAGCATGTCCTTTTGTCAATCGTAATACACAGGGGCTATTTAAGTAACGTCATCTTTCAATTTAATACGTGATGTTTTCTATCATTAAGAAACGATAATGAAAAGGAAGAAGAAACGGCTTGGTGGTCGCCGCCCGGGGGCGGGAAGAAAGTCCTTGGGGCACGTTAGAGTGCAGATGTATTTGCCTCGCGAGGGGCTGGCGGCCCTGGACACGCTGCGGGGAGATTCCCCTCGCGGCCAATGGGTCTCTGAGCTCGTGCTGGAGGAATTACTTAGGCGACGGCAGGCGGCGAAGGAAGCCAGGGCCGCCCGGAAGGCCGCGAAACGGAAATGATTCGCCGCAGCGTGTAAAAGGCCTTGCCTTCCGTTGGGGGTGCCAAGAAAAGTCTCCACCTTCGTTGCCGCATTTCATCTCTGAACCTTGGAACGCGACTGTGATCAATACCCCAACTCGCCAGGGTTCTCTAGTCTCGCTAGAACACCACGTTCTCAAATCCCAAGAAAATACCTTTTTCATCTGCTCCTTCTGGAAATGATTTTGGCAGACCCTATAACTCGAGTGTTGCTGTTGGCAATCCGCCGCGACCAGGTCCCCGAGTGTTATGGGACAGGGAAAGAGGAAGGCGGACTGATGGTGTCTTGAGGGAAAGACACAGCCATCGTGTGCATGCCGATGAAATTGGCTCCCGGCGCGAATCGATGAGTAACGGTTTCCTCTAATTTGAGTCAACAGGTGAGAGGGTGTGATTATTAGTGCGGGGCAGGTTAGGCTGCAATTTTGCTCAATTCAGGGTTCCAGTAGGATGACCATGGTTCATTGAGCTTTGCGCTCCGAAGCCTCGCCATCGATTCGAGATTGTCTTCAAGCCATGCCGCTCCAGAGCTTTTTTGAGCCGCGCTTGGAGCGCGTGTTTGTGACCACTTTCTATCGTTCCTGAGCCTATCAGCAGACCTTGATCCTGTGCTTCTTTGTAATGCAGGTGGTCTTTTCGATTCTCCAGGTAGCGTAGGGCTGCTCTTACCGGTGCCGCTTCTTCGGCGACCGTCTCGGGCCCGACATACTCTTGTAGTTCTTTGAATACTTTTTCCTTCTGTCCTGCCTTTAACCGTCGCTGTTGAGTTCGAAGCCATTGCAGCGGGTTCTTCGGTCAGTACACTTCGCCCGCCTCTCCCTGGTATTCACTACCATGGTAGAAGTCCACCAAGTATTTGCTTTGGGAACCAAAAACTTCGTCGCATAGATTTTGGATCCAGAGAGCCCCGTCACTGACCACGTGAACTTCGCTCTGGAGGCCCAGCCTCAAGGGCCGCTCGACCCCACTGGCGACCACTTCGTTCAACTGACTCCATGCTGGCTGCATAGACGGGTTTCTCCGCCCCGTACGCTTGAACGCTGACCAGCCGTATTTCTCGCCATTGACGAGGTCGTTTCGCATTTCGCTCCAGGCCTGGACCGACGGTCCGTGCCATACTTCCATCGGCCTGGGCAATGAGTTGCTTGGCCCCGATTGCCGGCATGGACCGATACGAACATTCTTCTTGTTGGCGCTGCTGTTTACTGATCGCATCGGCATGCTTGAGGGTGACTTGCCTCAGAGTGCTCTTGGAGGTCTCTATTCCCAGCAACTCCTCTGCAGCCTCACTGGCGGATTGGAAACTATGATCGGCACCGAGCCAACTCATGCCTCGCTCAAGCCGACGGGAACACCCTCGGGGCGTGACACCAAGTCGTTGGGGCAGGATCCGTAGATAGCTTTGGGTCTCCGTGCGCCAAACCCGTTCGATTACTTCAACTTTTCCGAACCGGGACCACCACCAGAAGTTTTTTTCGCGTTGCTGAAACTTAGGATGCTCGGACCGTTGCTCCTGGACATGCTGTTCCTCGACGTTCTTCGCCCAGCGACCCTGCGCTTTGTCCCCTAACACGCCAACTTCCTTGATCAGTTGATCCTCAATGTCATGAGCATCCAGATTCTTGTCGGTATTCTCGGCCAAATCCAGAATCGGCTTGATCTGTTCGAGCAACTCTGGATGGCGATGAAGTTTTCGAAGACTGCCAATTCCTCGTCGCTGAACTTTAATGCATTAATACAAGCTTTTCCTGCAATTTAATTCCCCTTACTTGTAATCACACCCACCCTGGTTCCACTGGCTCAGGGTAAACGCATCTAAAATCTTTGAAAGAAGGATGGATATGCCCCGAAAATGGTGCTTCGGGTGGATTCCGAGTTCCAGTCTACGTCAAGAGCCCGTGCAATGTTTGGCTCTCTTCAAGAAAAACGCGAATTCATTGGGAATTTAGATGCGTCTTCCCTGGCCACTGGCTTCATCCAAATTGACAGGGTGCGTCCGTAACTTTACCCTGATGGCGTCTTTACTGATGCAGAGTGGAGCATGCAAAGGATGGAAACAAACGCACAGGAAAACTTCACGGTCGATCACTTCGGTTGGAAAATCGAGTTGATAGATCTAGGTTCAAGACTCCGATTCATAGTGGGTGAGTAGCAAAAACGTATGATTATGAAAAACTATACTGAATATAATACCCCAAGAATTCGAGGTATTCGCATACTGACTGAATTTCTCCTCGTAGGTTCATTAGTCGGGAGTAGTCAGCAAACATCCGCTGCAATTGCTCCAGCCGTGAGACCACTTGGTAATTGGATTGTTCAACGCATTGTTCCTGGCCTGGGAGGCGTTGGGTATGGGGTTGCCGGAAACTTCGTTTACGATCAGGCGCGCAACGCATGGGTCTGGACGACACCTAACACACGGAACGGCACAATCACTGTCGCGCCGTCAATCGTCGTTGATTCGAGTTCAAGGGAAACTGCTCACTGGTATGGTAACGAAGACGTGGGAGGTTCCAACGGTTCAGCCATATACGAGGACCGGGAGTTCGGCCGGTATGACATCACGATTCAACAGATTACTTGGGACCCAGATACTGAGAAGTTCGTTGGAGGTCACACCCACACCTATAACGGCGGGTCGTTTCAAACCTCCTGGGGGGCTTACATGACGGCTCAGAAGGGTTCAGATGGCAATTGGGCCTCTGGTGGTTGGTATTTAGTGACGGGGGACGCAGAAAAGAGTTCGGTTACTCACTCAATAAAATCCACGGCAAATGTTGGAGACTTTACTCTGAGAGCGATTGGCGACCCCGGCTACAAAGCTACCGTGCGATACTTGCGAGCAAACATGCGCTATCAAGGCGGTGGAAACTGGAGGTATCAGCCAGACATTAAACTCCACAAAAGAGAACGAAACCTTAGTGCTGTCCGAGATGATCGGACCACCGTGGATCTTGTTGATACAAACACTAAGTTGACCAGCAAAACGGTAACTGGAGGCTCTCGTTTGCGCTGGGTGATAAAGTCTGTTCCAGTCACGGTTGTGCTACAGAGACAAACCTATACGTTCGATGAGAATAACCTCCGAATCCCTGGCCCAATTGAAGATGACCGGCAAGAAACTAACGCGCCAGTCTGGGACATTGAACAGACAGTATCCAATTAGGTCATGAAAACCAGACAGACACTCATCGCCGGTGTTGCCGCTCTGACTGTAGCGCTTATTTTGGGGTTCTTGTTTCGCAGTCAGATTTCCGGCGCCTTTACTCCCGTCGAACAACAAAATCTTGGAACTTTGCAGAGCGATGATGCCTCGCCCGGTCCTGAGGAATATCACGCGACGCTTTCAAAGCTCAAACGATTGGCTGAACAGAAAGCTATAGATCAAACGGAAGCGCAACGAGAGGCATGGAAGAAGAACTTTCCATGGAAACCTACTCGGGACCATGATGTTGTCGTCACGCAGACAATCCTCAATTCGGGCTATGCTGAGCCCATGCTTGAAAACCATGGATTTTTAAGAGGTTTTTTTCAGAATGACGCTCGTTTTACTCCACAGTTCCAAAAGTTCTATGAAATCGTAAGTGACTACGGTCGTGATGATAATCCGGTTGCCATTGGACAGTCGTTCCAAAACCTCTGGGACCTGCATGAGGCTCTAACACATGATCCAGAAGAAGTTCTAATGAATTCCGATGGGACCCCAGCTACTTATATAGAGGCATGGGAGACAAACGATGCACAGAAACCTTTAACCTATGGGGTCTTAACGAGAAAGCTCTGGGGTAGTATTGGTTCCTTCCTGCACGACCAACGTGACTGGCCAGAAAAAGATCCTGAGCAGTTGCCGCCACCTGAAATTCAGAAAGTCATTCAACGATTGTTTACCGAGGTTCAAGGGATGGATTCGATTCCTGACCCCGAGTTTGCCTTCAACGGCGGTTATGAAGATGAATTGAAAGTCGGGGACATCCCTTTGGTCCCTCGTGTCGGATGGCAGGCAGCACACGATAAATGGAACGAGGGAGTTCAAGATCAACCGTATGGCTTTGCCTATTTGGTTGACCCGACGGGCGAGAGTCATGCCATGATCAAAGATGCAGACGATAGCTTGATCAGTCCGTTGAGCGCCGCCCAAATTGAACAACTCAACGGGAAGGAGTGAAAGTTTCGTGGATTGGGTTGAAGTGTCCTCGTGAAACATGGCGTGGCTCTTGATTGGGCTCTTCTGTCATCACATGTTGACGCCTGCATTCTAGGTTGTTGGGCTTGAACTCACTTGTGAACTGTCGTCTCTGCATTTCAGGTCCCTCGCGTTAAGAGAATCCCGTGTCCGCTTTTCTCAGGACACATCAGTAAAGGGGAGAGATGAGAAGACTTCGAGACTCACCTCACTAGGCCGATCAAGTTCCACTTCAACAAGAATTGGTTGACTCTTCTTCTGAGGTTCAAGCCCCCGCCTTCGCCACGAGCAGAGCATCGTGTAGTTGACATCGCTGGACTTCGACAAGGTCGGGTGAAATCAGTTTGCTCAATTCAAAGTCCCATTTCTCCGTGTTTTTAGGTCACCCTGAGACCCGTGAAGCGGGTCGTCGGTAACGTCAGGGTCCAACACGATACGCTTGGTTCGTTTACTTAAAGAGCGGACATGCTCATGAATGAAGAAGGGCTCAATAGTCGCTTTCTCACCCACGATTTTCTGATGCCGGTGGCTGGCGTCGGCATCGCCTGGGGTGAATTTTAAGCGATTGAGCGTGCTCTTGCCACAGAGCGGCGCGAGCAGTGGACCGGACTTGAGCCGCTCGTGGTCATTGCGGTCTTCATAGCCCAGCGCCAAGCCATAGATTCGCTGTCCCATGAGATCCAACAAACGATGTTCCACTCGCTTAGGGTCACGATGGTCGGTAAAGCATTGGCAAAACCGTTTCACGTGTTCCAAAGACCGATCCATCCGGGCTAAGAGAATACCTCCGCCGTCACTTTTGAGGAAGCCACTGCGTATTCCGATGAATTCGGACACCCATTCCGATCCATATCGGACAGTGATTCCGATTCAGTTCGGACACTTTTCGGAGCGGAGCGACGCTGTGGTTGGATTCATAGTGGGGAAGACCGTCTCCGTCAAGGTTGGCCGGTTGGCTCTGGAGGCTCTTTACCGAGCCTTCAGGCGAGGCCCCTCCAGACTAAGTCTGGGGGCGTGACTGCGCCGTCGATTGGGGCGGGAGGGCGAGCGGCGGCGACGGCTCCCCGAGCCGCAGCTCGCGTTGCCGCCGGTCGCTACGCGTAACGGACTCGCCCCTCCCGCTTCAATAGGCGCACCAGGGACTTACTGCGAGCCTTGGGATTTTAGGTCCGAAGGTTTTTTCTTGGGGGCGGAGCGAGCTTTGAGCTTGCGAACCGATTCCCCTTGCAGCGCGATCCGGTAGGCACCGTGGGCCAAGCGGTCCATGATGGCATCGGCAACGGTGGTGTCGCCGATGATCTGATGCCAGTCCTCAACTGGTAATTGACTGGTGATCAGGGTGGCTCCCTGACCGTGACGGTCATCAAGAACTTCTAGGAGATCTCGATATTGTTGAGGCGTTACACTGGCAATTCCCAAGTCATCAATAATCAACAGCGATACTCGAGCCAGTTTCTTCAGGAGTTGGGGAAGGCTTCCGTCTGCCCGGGCAATCTGAAGCGCCCGGAAGAACTTGGGAACGTAGTAGTAGAGGGTGCGATGTCCCAAGACACACGAGTGGTGTCCCAAAGCACAAGATAGGAAGGTCTTGCCCGTTCCCGTCGCTCCGGTGATAAGACAGTTGCGATTTTCGTTTACCCATTGCGATTGGCGAAGTTGTTCGATCTGGGCGCGCTTGAGACCCCGTGGGAGTCGAAAGTCCAGCTCTTCCAGTGTGCATTGGATCTTGAACCCTGCGTATTTCTTTCGCGTTTCCAATCCCCGATTTTCTTTCCAAGCCCACTGTCGTTGGGCCAGCAACCCAAGCCGTTCTTCAAAGTCCAGATCAGTGATGTCGTTCTGGTGCCGTTGTTCCTCCAAGCCTTGCGCCATTCCTTCCAATCGGAGAGCGCGCAGGATTTCTAATGTTTGTGATGTAAGCATAGGTCAGTGATTCAGATTAGTTGTTGGCGAGGTGATTGCGATCGGTGTAGTAGGCAGGCCCACGCAGATTGACGTGGTCGGGATTGCTCGCCTGGCATTCGGGTTCTAGAGGCAATGCCTCCAGGTTGTGTTTCAGAATGGACTGGACGCTGCGGTAGGAGCAGGCCCCGAAGTGCAATGCCCGATCGCAAGCGGCTTCAAGCCGCGGGTTGCCGACACCTTTTCCCAGGCGAATGATACCCAGGGCCGAACGGAATCCTTGTTCGGGATGAGGGCGGCTTTCCATGATGTGTTTGATGAGCTGAGCACACCGCGGCCCAATAGTTTCCGCCCATTGCAAGATCCTGCTGGGAGTCCATTCTAGGTGCTTTTTATGGGCTTTTGGCCGGTGTTCCCCATCTGTGGTGTATCGTCCGGCTAGTTTGCTTCGTCGGTGAGCGGCCACTCGTTTGCCCCCTTTGAAAAGCTCAACCGTCGTGTCAGTCATGCGTGCATCTAACTGTTGATGAATGAACTGATAGGGAACGCTGTAGTAGTGTTTGTCGACGACCACATGGTAGTCGATGTTGACCACTGGCCTCGACCAAGTGGCAATCTCAAACCCGATAGCCGGCAAGGGTTGGAGTTGGTTCTTCTCGTGAGATTCAAACCAGCTATTACGTGACCCGGGAAGCTTTTGAAAGGGGCGATCGTTGAGCTGATCCAACAGCGGCAGGATCGCTTGATTTAAGTCTCCGACGGTAAAGAAGCGCTGATCTCTCAGCACGGCTAGGATCTGCCGTTCGGCGATCTGAACCCCTGTTTCAACTTTGGCTTTGTCCCGCGGCTTAAGAGGTCGGGCCGGAAGAATGACGACACCATAGTGATCGGCCATTTCCTGGTAACTACGGTTCAGGCCCGGTTCGTAGCGACAGGGACGAATCACAGCGGTTTTGGGATTATCCGGGACAACGGCCCGAGTGACACCGCCAAAGAAGCGGAAAGCGCCGACGTGCCCCTTGATCCAGGATGGAGATTGCTCATTGGCGAAGGCTTCAACATAAGTCTTATTACTCGCTCCCAGAACAGCGATGAACAATGAAGCCTGATCAACACATCCCTGCCGAGCGTTCTGAATCGGCACCTTTTGCCCGGCCCAATCGACGAAAAGCTTGTCCCCGGGTTGGTGATGTTGACGAAGCACCGGATCGACCTTGTTCGCCCATTGCTGGTAGAGATGGCAGAACTGACTCCGACCATAACCTTCGGGATGGTCTCGGCGATACTCCTGCCAGAGCAACTGCAATGTCACTCCCTTACGTCGGAGTTCTTGATGAACCTTTGCCCAATCGGGTATCGGGCGGGAAGCCTGATTCGGAGGCTCCGATTCATCACAAGAGCCATCGCAGCCCATCAGGCGGTCGAGCAACTCTTTCTCGGTGAGTGATTCAGGCAGAGGCCAGCTCAGTGAAGCCGCTTGCGCTCGTTTGAGGTAATCGCCAACCGTACTGGCTGGGAGTCCGCAACTGCGGGCGATCTCTCGCACCGACAGATTCTTCTCGTGTTTGAGTCTTAGTATTTCGTTTATGTGACGCATGCTGAGTAGTTTTTTTGCCATTGGATCAATTGCCTGATTCGACATGAATCAGAACTCAACCCGTTCTGGCAGGTTCAGCAGCGTCACTCCACCCTGAGAGTGGTTCTCCTCCAAATCGGCCCCGTGATCGGGACCGGATTCATCCCCGTTTTGAGCCCTCGACCAAGTGTCCGATATCAATCGGAATGCCTGTCCGACAAGCTCCGGATTGGGTGTCCGATATGGACCGGATTACCTGTCCGAACTGAATCGGAATCACTGTCCGGTATGAATCGGATCAGGTGTCCGACAAACGCCGGAATACGCAGCCACCCTCGAAACCGACGCTCACCGGGTTAGTGATTAGTTCTGGAAACGGTGAGGACTTAAGGAAAAAGCCCTGCAGCGCGTTCACCGTGGCGATATAAAATCTTTATCAGGGCAACACGTTCGTATTACTGTTTTCCGATGTTCTATGCCCACACGGCGACCCAGCCTGATGGCGAGCCGGGAGAGACATCGAATTGGGAACCGTTGTTCACACCCTTTGGTGATGAAAAAGGCACCGAATGCCAGCGGCTAAAATGTAAGGAATGCGAACAAATGTCCCGGCCGCATGGGCACCTAAACAAAGTAGCCTGGTGGACTGCCAAATTCGGCAGTGAAATGTTTCGGCCCGGGCCAGAACGAGACGCCCTGCGGCAGTGGGGTTATACGACGGGCCTTTGGCACGACCTTGGAAAATTCGCGATCGAGTGGCAGACCTATTTGGCCACGAAGGCGGACCCACACCAGGCGGACTCGGCGGGAAAGGTTGATCACTCCACAGCCGGGGCCAAGCACGCAGACATTACGGTGGAGTGTTTTGGGCGTTTGCTCGCTTACCCCATCGCTGGCCACCACGCTGGATTGCCAGACGGTATTGCCCCCACCCAGTCCTGCCTCAAAGAGCGGCTTGAGAAAAATATTGCTCGTTTCGACAACGCTCCTGAAGAAATCCTCAAAGGCCCCCCGCAGCTTCCTCCGGTGAAATTCGCCCTTGAGAGCGGGGGGACACTGGGGTTCTTCATCCGCCTGTTGTTTTCCTGTCTTGTCGACGCAGATTTCTTGTCGACGGAGGCTTTCATGAACCCGGACAAGTGCCAGTCGAGAAGATACATCCAGCCCAGCATCGAAGAACTCGAGTCCTTGGTTCAAGGCTACCTTGACGAACTGAAGACGAAAACTGCTCCATCCCTTGTGAATGCGGCTCGGGCCGAAGTTCTCAGACATTGTCTCGCCTCCGCTGAACAATCCCCCGGACTCTTCTCTTTAACGGTTCCCACCGGCGGCGGCAAAACATTGTCGTCTCTCGCTTTCGCCCTCAAACACGCCCGGTTGAACAACCTGCGGCGTGTTATTTATGTGATTCCCTATACTTCCATCATTGAACAAAACGCCGATGTATTCCGGAAAGCGTTGGAGGCCCTCGGTCCTGAAGTCGTTCTGGAACACCACTGCAATTTCGATCCTGACGTCGAGCACGAGAACACCACCAACCGCCTTGCCTCAGAAAATTGGGACGCCCGATTGATCGTCACGACCAATGTGCAGTTCTTCGAATCACTACACGCCAATCGCACTTCGCGCTGCCGCAAGCTCCACCGAATCGCCCGCTCGGTCATCATCCTTGATGAAGCCCAATCCCTCCCTTTGGAACTCCTCGCGCCCTGCCTGCGATCGATTGAAGAATTGACTCGAAACTATCAAGCTAGCGTCGTCCTTTGTACCGCCACTCAACCCGCCATCACTCGCAATGAGGCATTCAAAATTGGCCTGGAGGAGCCCCACGAAATAATCCCCGACCCGCCCGAACTCTACGACCGCCTGCGCCGCGTTCAGGTCACCGTTCTTCCCGGTAAGACCAACGACGTGGAGTTGATCGAAAAGCTCCGTCAACACCGGCAGGTGCTCTGTATCGTCAACTCCCGCCGCCACGCCCGTGAGCTATACGAAAAACTTCCGCTCGATGACTCCCAGTTCCATCTTTCCGCGCTGATGCACCCCGAGCACCGAAGCGAAAAACTTGAGACGATCAAACACCGCTTGGCCAGAAACAAACCCGTTCGTCTCATTTCCACCCAACTTATTGAAGCGGGAGTTGACATCGATTTTCCGGTCGTCTATCGCGCCCTCGCGGGGCTCGACTCGATTGCTCAAGCGGCGGGACGTTGCGACCGTGAAGGGGAATTGTCCGCGAGGTCGGCGTCCCCGGCCGGGCGCCTCACCGTCTTCAATCCGGAATTGACCTTGTCACCCGGCTTTATCCGTTCCGCTGCGGACTCCGCCGCTGAAGTCTTTGCTTCGGGCCCATCTGCCCCCCTTGATCTGGACTGCGTCCGGCATTTCTTTCGTATCCATTATTGGAAACACACGGATGAGACCGACACCCGGGGGATTCACGATTGTTGGCCAAAAAAACTTAGCGAAAAAGAAGATCTGCTCTGTTTTTTATTTAAGAAGTGCGCCGATCATTTTCGGCTCATCGACGACCATTCCGAACCCGTTATCATTCCCCACGGCAAGAAAGGGAGCGACCTCGGAACCCAACTTCGCCAAACCTTCGACCCCGAACAACAACGGAGCCTGGCTCGCAAGCTTCAGCGTTACACTGTTTCCATTCCCAAGCATCAACACGCTGAACTCCTACGCTGCGGTATTCTCCAGCCTTTACACGAGAACCGATTTTTCTTACTCAATAGTGACATTCATTATGATGAAGGATTTGGTCTCCACCCTTATCCCGACATTAACTTTAAGTGCGCTTCTATGACCCTCTGACCCTATGCCTCTCGGAATCAAACTCCATGTCTGGGGGAGCTTTGCCTGCTTCACTCGCCCCGAAATGAAAGCGGAGCGCGTCTCCTACGACGTCATCACCCCCTCCGCTGCCCGAGGCATTATCGAAGCCATTTACTGGAAACCGCAAATTCGGTGGGTGATCAAAAAGCTCCACGTTCTCAAACCCGTTCGTTTTACCAGTATCCGTCGCAACGAGGTCGATAGAAAAATGACCCGGCCAGACAAGAAAGTTTTGAGTAACGAAAAGCCTGTTACCACCATCCTGATTGAAGACCATCGGCAGCAACGCGCCGCCCTGATCCTGCGCGATGTGGCTTACATAATTGAAGCATACTTTGATGTCCTTGACCCACGCTTTGAACCCAAGGGCCCGGAACTCTCCGAAAACGATTGCGTTGGAAAACACCTAGATACGTTCAACCGCCGGGCGCGACGCGGCCAATACTTCCATCACCCCTACCTTGGCTGCCGTGAGTTTCCGGCCGATTTCGCCTTGATTTCGAACGAGGCCGATCTTCCGCCAATCGAAATGCCCCCCGAAGAACAAAACCGCGATCTGGGATTCATGCTCCATGATATCGAGTTTGATCAAGACCCCAAAACCAAGAAAGTTAAATCCACCCTCCCTCGATTCTTCCAGGCTGAAATGAAAAACGGCGTTATCACCCTCCCGCCCCGTGTGTGAGCTGAACTTACTATTGTCCCGTGATTCTCCAATCCCTCCACCACCTCTACGACCGTCTCAAAGACGACGTGGACTACAATCTGCCCACGCCCGGCTATTCGTTACAAAAGATTACCTTCTGCGTCGTGCTCAACCCAGACGGGTCTCTTCATGACATCCAGGATGCCCGAGAAACACATACCCAAACACTCAAGTCCGGCACGACAAAGCCCCGGCAAGTCCCAAGGTCGTTGTGCGTGCCCGGGAAAACCAAACCTTCAGGTCAGGCGATCAATCCCTGCACCCTCTGGGACAATTCCGGCTACCTGCTCGGCTACAAAAAGCCAGACAGAGATCCGGAGAAAGCCAAGAAGGATCGGCTTCGTTCTTTGGAGTCTTTCGACTGTTTCAAGGGACACCATGTATCGCTTGAAAATGAAATCAATGACCCCGCCTTCGGCGTTGTCTGCCGTTTCCTAAAGCACTGGAATCCTGAAAGCATCGAAAAAACTTGGACGGAAAAACTCGATGATTTCGCCGTGACTGGAAACGGCGTCTTCCGTGTTCGGGCGGAGCGGCACTACGTTCACGAGAGCCCCGTCTTCAAGCAGTGGTGGAATCACAGAACCGTACAAACCGAAACGGATGAAGGCAGCCCCACCGGCATTTGTTTGGTAACCGGACAAGAGGCGCCCATCGCCCGGCTCCACGAGCCAGCGATCAAAGGAGTCGCCGGCGCCGCTCCCGGAGGAGCCAAACTAGTCTCATTCAATATCAACGCTTTTGAATCCTACAGCAAAGAACAATCCTTCAACGCCCCGGTCTCTGAAAAAGCCGCCAGTCAATACAGCAAGGCCCTTTACGCCTTGCTTGACGGCCGTCAAAAAGATCGCCATCGCGTCATCATCGGGGGCACCACCATCGTCTTTTGGAGCGAACGCAAAACCATCACTGAGTCACTATTTGCCCAGTTTTTCAAAGGGGAGACGCAAACGGCTCATACCGAACGGAACGCAACCGAGGAAAACGAGGCTCTCCGCCAAAAACTCCAAGCGTTCCTCATGCTGCTACGCCGTGGAGGCGGCTCGTTTGCCGAACTGGGCGACGAGCCCGACACGAAATTCTACCTTCTTGGTCTTTCGGGAAACGTCACTCGTCTCGTTGTCCGCTTCTGGCACGTCAACAGTATCCGCGAAATAGTCAAACGGCTACGCGCTCATTTCGAGGCGTTGAGGCTCGACCGCCGTCCCAACGCCAATGACTGGCACCAGCCGGAATTCCCATCTGTCACCCGCCTGCTTGAGCAAACCGCCCGAGACTCCAAAGCGGTCCAGCCGCTTCTCAACGGTCAGCTGATGCAAGCCATCCTTCACGGCACGCATTATCCCATGACGCTCTACCAAGGCGTCATCAACCGACTTCGTGCCAATGATACCCTAAGCTATCTCAAAGCCGCCATTATCAAGGCGGTTCTCATCCGTAACTTCAACCAAACCATTGATGTGAGCCTGAATACCGAACGAACCGAACCCGCTTACCTCTTGGGACGGCTCTTTGCCGCTCTGGAGAAAACTCAAGAAGACGCACTGCCCGGGATCAACTCGGGCATCCGAGAACGCTTCTACAGCAGTGCTTCAGCCACTCCGGCCAGTGTCTTCCCGCGCATGCTAAGAACCTACCAACATCACCACGCCAAACTTTCGGAAGGGCTCAAGGTGAACAGGGAACGCCTCGTCCAAAGGATCCACGCCCCGCTTAATGGATATCCCGCGCATTTGAACCTTGAAGAACAGGGGCTTTTCGCCATCGGCTACTACCATCAACGGGAGGATTTCTTCAGAAAAAAAGAAACCACCGAAAACCAGCAGCAAACCAAAGGACCGCAGCATGACTAATCGTTACGACTTCATTTACCTTTTCGACTGTCGGGATGCCAATCCCAATGGCGACCCCGACGCTGGCAATCTCCCTCGCCTCGACCCGGAAACCGGCCAAGGTCTGGTCACCGATGTGATGCTCAAACGCAAAATCCGAAACTTCGTACAGCTGACCAAAAAGAACGAGCCTCCCTACGACATTTACGTCAAGGAAAAGGCCATCCTCAACGAGCAGCACGACAAAGCCTACAAAGCGCTCGAAATCGACGAGGGAAAAGCCAAGCAACCCGAACGCGATAAAGCGAAAGCATGGATGTGTCAAAATTTCTATGACATCCGTTCCTTCGGAGCGGTGATGACGACCGATATCAACTGTGGCCAGGTTCGAGGGCCGGTCCAACTTTCCTTCGCCCGGTCCATTGACCGGATTGTTTCCGCTGAGCACGCTGTGACTCGCATGGCTGTGACAACCCAAAAAGAGGCGGAGAAACAATCCGGCGACAACCGTACCATGGGCCGCAAATTCACCGTGCCATACGCACTCTACCGCGCCCACGGATTCGTTAATCCCTTTCTTGCCCAGCAAACCGGGTTCTCCGACACCGATCTGGAATTGCTGTTCACCGCCCTTGAAAACGCGTTTCAATTTGACCCGTCCGCCGCTCGACCAGCAGGCAGCATGAGTCCGAGAAAGTTGACTGTTTTCAAGCATGAAAACCAACTCGGGCAATTGGCGTCACACAAGCTATTCGAGGCTGTGCACGTCAAGAAAAAGACCGATGTCGAAGTAGCGCGAGCATTCGAACATTATAATTTCAGTATAGACACCCAGGCTATTCCAGAGGGGATTGAAGTGATCGAGCGACTATGAAACCATGTTTGATGACGATCAACTCCTGCCTCTATCGGCGGTCCAACACCACCTTTATTGCCCGAGACAAGCGGCCTTGATCCATCTTGAGCAGGTCTGGGCGGAAAACCGTTTTACGGCGGAAGGCAATCTGCTACACGAAAAAGCGCATATGGGTGAAGACGACTACCCACCGGGAATGCACGTCACTCGAACAATGCCGGTCGTCTCCCGAACCCTCGGGATTACCGGACAGTGTGACATCGTTGAATTCCATGCTGATGGATTAGTCGTTCCCGTTGAGTACAAGCGAGGGAAGCCCAAGTCTCATCGAGCGGACGAGGTGCAGCTGTGTGCTCAAGCAACGTGTCTGGAGGAAATGCTCCAAGTTAATATCCCACAAGGCTACATTTTCTACGGTCAGCGCAAACGCCGAACCTCTGTCACGTTTGACGAAGCACTCCGGTCTCTAACAGCGGACACGTGTAAGGCAATCCATTCGATGTTCGCCTCCCAAAGGACCCCACTGGCTTTCTACGAAGCCCGCAAATGCGATCAATGTTCTCTCATTCATCATTGTCAGCCGCATGCGTTGCGCCTTAAGCGGGGTGCCGCCGCATGGTTTACAACCGCTCTGGCCGCCCAGAATCCTAGCGACTAAACCATTGGGCGGTGAATGAAAACTCATCTCAACACCCTCTTTGTCACCCTGGAGGGAGCCTATCTGCACCAGGAAGGTGCCGCCGTGGAAGTGCGTCACGAAGGGAAGGCGAAACTGCGTGTGCCGCTCCATAACCTCGACGGGATAGCAACCTTTGCCTGGGACGCTTATGCGTCGGCGGCACTCATGTACGCTTGCGCCGAAGCCAACGTGGCACTGACCTTTCATAGCCCTCACGGTAAATTCCTCGCCAGTTCGCATGGTCCGGTTAGCGGCAATATTCTATTACGGAGGGCACAGTATCGGGTCGCGGACCAGGCGGACCAAGCAATCGGTATTATCCGCAATTTAATCAGTGCCAAGCTCGCCAACTCCCGAACGCTTCTCCAGCGAACGCTCCGCGACCACGGGGGAAAATCCACTGATCGAATCGACGCGCTTGGAAAGACCGTGGCCTTTCTCTCCTCCCGTTTGGGACTTCTGCGCCGCGCGGGCTCAGTGGATACTATCCGGGGCATCGAAGGAGACGCCGCCGCCTCTTATTTCAAGATCTTCAACCAACTTATAACGCTTCCCTCCCCCGGAGGCATCCGCCTCAATGGCCGGACCCGACGTCCGCCGCTTGATCCGGTGAACGCTCTGCTCTCGTTTGTCTACTCGCTTTTGGCTCACGACTGCCGGTCGGCACTCGAATCGACTGGGCTGGACCCTCAATGCGGCTTCTTGCACCGGGACCGTCCTGGGCGACCTTCGCTGGCTCTGGACTTGATGGAAGAAATGCGTCCGGCCATTGCCGACCGAACCGTGTTGACACTGCTCAACCGTCAGCAGGTCAAAGAAACCGACTTTGAAACAAAACAAAACGGAGCGGTAATTCTAAAGCCAGATTCCCGGAAGCTGGTCCTGCAGTATTGGCAAGAACGCAAACAGACCGAAATCACCCATCCGTTTCTCCAAGAGAAAATCACTATTGGTCTTCTGCCCCACATTCAGGCCCGCCTGCTTGCCCGGCATCTGAGAGGGGACCTCGACGCCTATCCCGCATATCTGTCGAAGTAACTGGCACGATGCATGTCTTAATTGCCTATGACGTCGCAACCTCGACTCTGGAAGGGCAAGCGCGCCTGAGGCGGATTGCCAAGATCTGTTTAGACTACGGGCAGCGGGTGCAGAATTCGGTGTTTGAATGCAAGGTGGATCCGGCGCAATATGTCGCGCTGAAGAGCCGCCTCCTCACCCAGATGAAGGACGATGAAGATTCGGTTCGCATTTATAATCTGGGGAAAAACTGGCAAGGGCGAGTCGAACATTTTGGACAAAAGGAACCCTACGACCCGGACGGACCGCTGGTTGTCTAACCCCCTTCCGCGAACCCCAAGCGACCAGCGGGGTTTTCCCAGTAAAATACCGTTCATTAACTCGCCCGTTTTCGGGGTTCGCGCAATTTTAAGTGGAACCTTTTGCTGTGGAACGGGTTAACTGTTACGCAGTCGCTCCCTTCACGGGAGCGCGGATTGAAACTGTCGAAGGGGCCTATCCCCTCCATCTGTATACAGGTCGCTCCCTTCACGGGAGCGCGGATTGAAACCGGCGCGGGACGCCGGCGTCCTCGACAAGGTCCGTCGCTCCCTTCACGGGAGCGCGGATTGAAACCCCGATCCAGAATTGATCCAATCGTTTTCGTTTTGTCGCTCCCTTCACGGGAGCGCGGATTGAAACTAGGCTCAGGCCGGTCGATGCCCTCCGGCCAATCGTCGCTCCCTTCACGGGAGCGCGGATTGAAACTGGCGGTAGGTTTGATTGCTGCAACCGGGTTCGGGTCGCTCCCTTCACGGGAGCGCGGATTGAAACGCTGATGCCAAGAAAAGAACGCATCGAGACCGAGAGTCGCTCCCTTCACGGGAGCGCGGATTGAAACTAATGTTGCATAAACATGATGATCTGACCGTTTCTCGTTCCTCCTTTCATGCGGACCTTGATCGATCTGCAGGTGCCGACGGGCGACATAAGAAGGAGACTGAGGAGACAAGGCTAAAAAGGAACGGCCGAGCGAGCAGCAGATTTTTTCTTTAACCTAGCCGGGCTTCGGAAGCCACTTCAGAAAAGTCCCGCATCGGAATTCGATCTCCATGACGGATTCTTCATATTTCGCACCATTTTGCCAGACCACGGGAAGGAATCTTTTATCGCCATCCCCCGGGTCAGGTTCCGCGCGAGCACCGATCGATTTCAAAGCGCGAGGGGTAAAAATTTAAGGAGAAGCTAAGAACCTAACGCGCCAAAAACAGCGTTTTTGCTGGGGTTTTCTCAAAAAACCGGTTCGCCCAATGTTCCATTCTGAGCGTTCTACTCCTACGATTTTACTTGAGAGTGCGATTCGTTGTCCTATCCCACTAGGGATGAAGAGACCACAATCGGTGACCGTGAACCAGCTGGCTGAAGACCTGGGATTGTCCATCAAAACCATCCACGGACGGCTGAAGCGCAATGGCGTTGACCCTTTGTCTCGTGGGGCCAAAGGGGTCTGCCACTACTCCGCGAAAGCGGCTCGGACGGCCTGTCGGGCGGTCCACCACAAGCGGCGCTCCCCGGCCAAAACCCCCGAAGAGAAGGATCTGCAAGAGCGCAAGCTCCTGAGGGAGTGCGAGAAACTCGAGTTCGAACTGGCGGTCAAGCAGGGCGATTATCTGTTAGTCAGCGTCGCGGTGGAGTTCGTCTACGCTGCCATGTCTGTGTTCCGGGACGGCCTGCTAAAAATACCGGCAGAACTGTCAGATCGGCTAGACCCTCCGCTCAAGGCGGAGTTGAGTCGGCTCATTCGGTCTCGAATCAACGAGTGTGCGACCCAGTTGGATGAGATCGACAGCGCAAAATAAGGGCCTCGCGCCGCTGGTCGAAGGGGCCAAACGGGCGATTACAGTCGCGCATTGCGACGACATTCTCAGCTGGCTAGATCAAACGCTGTATCTGCGCGACTCTCCCTATGGCAACCGCTTCAAGTCGGTGGTGTCGCCGTGGCTTCACGAGCCGTTGCGGTCCCTCACCGATCCGAACGTGCGGGAGATCTGGATTATGGCCTCGGCTCAGGGCGGCAAAACAATCGCCCTGCTTTCGCACCTGCTCTACTCCTTGGTCCATGACCCGGGGCCAACAATGGTGGTTCTGGACACGGACAAAGCGGCGGTCGCCTGGTGGGAGAGCAAGCTCGATCCGACGCTGAAGCATTGTCCGGCCTTGGTCGGCAGGCTGCCGCAAAACCCGGAGCGCTACAAGAAGTCGGCCATTCTGATGCCGGACGCGACCGTGCGGATCGGTCCGGCCAACAACTCGTTCCTGCGCAGTCATTCGATCCGTTATCTCGCCTGCGACGAGGTCTCGAAATGGCCGGTCGGCAACATCGCCAACGCCAAAGCTCGCTGTCGCCAGTTTGGGGATCGGAAGATGGTCTTTTGTTCGACGCCGCTGGACGTCGACAACGAGTTCACTGTCGGATGGGAATCCGGCAGCCGCGAGTATTGGGCCTTTGGTTGTTTGGGGTGCGGCGAGCCTTTCGCGCCAAAATTCCGCGAGCACATGCGCTGGGATTCAGGGCCGGAGGTCAAGCCCAACGGCGTCTGGGACATCGTGGGCGCGGCGGCCACGGCGCGCCTGGTTTGTCCTCGGTGTGGCCACGAACACCCCCACACAGCAGAAACCATCGCTCGGCTCAACGCGGGCGGTCGATACGTGAGCGACCGATCAATCGGAGCGGTGCGGTCGTTCCATTTCTCCTCACTCGTATTGAGCCCAAAAGTCTGTAGCTGGTCCGAGCTGGTCGCCGAATTCCTGTCCGCGAAGATCAGCGCGGAGATTCGTCCGCCGGCCCTGCTGAAGGAATTTGTCAACTTGCAGTTGGCCGAACCCTGGGACGACGTCGTCCCGACCGAGGAGAAAATCAGCGTCAGCGATACCCCAGTCCAGAGCCCTGCTGATTTTGACGGTCGATGTTCAGAAGGACCATTTTTGGGCGCTCGTTCGGGCCTGGTCCAAATCGGGAAACTCCACGCTCATACGCTTTGCACGGGTGGGGTCCTGGGACGAGGTGGCGTCGGTCGCGACGAGCGAGGGCGTTGAGAACAAATATGTCTTCGCGGACTCGCGATTCGACACCGCGACGGTGGAGATGGAGTGCGCCCGGCGCGGATGGCGGACCTTGCAAGGCTCCAGTCGAGACTCGTTCAGGTGGACAGCGCCCAAGGGGAGTCCACGCGGGAAATCCAGCGAACGCTATTACTCGCCTCTCCGCCGCTGCTACGTCGCCCGCTCGCGGGACCGGCGACAAACGGCGGTCATCACCCAGCGCATCGTGTTGGCGAGCAATCCCCTCAAAACGATGGCACATCGCCTAAGCGTGGGGCGGGGAGGCGTCCGTTGGGAAACCAGCAACCTCGCCTTGGGCCAGTGGCAGGATGACTATCTGCATCAAATGAAGGGCGAACAGTTGCGGCGGGTGGGAACGGAGTATGTGTGGAAGAGGATCCACGACAACCACGCCTTCGATTTGGAATACTACCAAGTCGGCCTGGCTCTGGCGGCGGGCATTAGATTTGACAGCGGAACTCGTGCGGCCAAGGTGAGCGGCGATGGCTAGAGCAAGACAGGCATGGTAGATCCGGCAAATGCTCGGGGGCTAAGTACGACTTGCTCTCCCAGGAGCACCAGCTCGTCGAGATTAGCGACATGGCCTTTGGTTTGATTACCCTTGGCTCCGGAGCCTTGCCTTTTTGTTTCTCCTTCTCCATTGGCGTCTCATGGAGAAAGCCGCTTGTTTATTAAATTCTTAATAATTAAAGACCCGCCCTCCTCAAGCCGTCACAGAAGCGGTTTCCCTTTGTTTTAGGGCTTTTTTGCTCGAAACCGCCGCTTGAATCACCGCAACGACCACATGACAAAGGGGCTCCTTTGATAGAGGGTGGGGTTCGGAACGAGGCGGGTCCCCTAGGCCCCCCCTACGGCTTCAAAGGCTCGGGACCTTCCCTCGCTTCAGGATACGCCGCACAGAAGATCGCCCGATGTTCAGCTGGCGGGCGATCGCCGCTTGGCTGTGCCCTTCCTGGTGCAGGGCGGTGATTTGGTCGGCCACCAGAATCACGGTCGCCGGTCGGCCATGGGGACGGCCCGCTTTTCGCGCCCGGGCGATGCCCGCCCTCACCCGTTCACGCAAAATCTCCCGCTCGAACTCCGCGAACACCGCCAGCAAGCCGGCCATGGCCCGCCCCCCAGGGGTCGTCAGATCCAAGGCTTCGGTCACCGAGATGAAACCGACCTCCAGGGCGGAGAGTTCCTGCAGCGTTCCCACCAAGTCAGGGAGGGAACGGCCCCATCGGTCCAGGCGCCAGACCAAGATCGCGTCCACCTCCCGGCGCCGAGCGGCTTTCATCAGCGCTTCCCGTTCGGGCCGGTCAGTTGCTCCGGAGCCGATCTCCGCGATTTCGGTTACCGATTGCCACTCACGGCTCCGAACGTATCGCCGCAGGGCGTCCAACTGCAGGGGCAATGTCTGCTGGTCATGGGTGGAGACCCGGGCGTAGAGAGCGGCTCGAACGGGCCTTTGAGCCCCCTGGCCATAAACCTCCGGGCCGGAGGCCGCCAAAAGGGGCCGATTTCCGAGGGTTTCGAGGGCCGGGGAAGGCATGGCCAAAAACTAGTGTTTCAGGCCAGATCCGTCAAATCGACCGTCTCCCGGGAATGGCGATCAGGGATGACGCCCGTTTTCGCGCGAGAATGCCACTAGGAACGCGCTTGCTTTCAGCGTGATGGATCTTTCATCCATGTGGGGCTATTGCGTTCGCGGGAGATTCCGGAGCGGAGATTCGGCTCCTTTCCTTAGCTCGCAGGATGGTTGCGCAGGATAGTCGACATCCCATTATCGAGAAGAGCGCGCCGCTTTGCGGGTTACGCCCTAGTCTTTAGCACCATTGGCACGCTTCTGTTCTTCTTCCTCCATCTCTAGTCTTTCAAAAATAAATTGCCGGACTTCTTTCGCCACCTCTCGGAGAACAGCACAGAGGTGCTCGTCCGTGGTGTAGCGTCGGACCTGGATTTCCACCTCAGAATCTGGCAAAACCGCCCATGACACAATTAGGCCACCGAGATCGCCGGGATCCATTGACAACTCTCGTGCCGCTCCCTCGACAATCTCAGAAATGGCGACACACCCGCTCCGGGCCATCGACCGACCAATCGAACGAATTGAAGCTCCCATCGCCCCACTATCTCACAACTCTTCAAAAAATGCATGTTTTTGTGAAAGGACCTCACACGCCGCTCACGCGCCCCGTGAAACGAGAACGCCAAAATCACCTTTGGAAAGATTCTAACTCCTCTGAAACGTGGCCCCGTAGCTCAAATCAACCCTTCCACGGGGAGGCTCCGTTCTTCGGCGGACAGGCCTGCTTTCGCTCCATGCGCCCGGCTTGCCCGGCCGCCAGTTCCTCAAACCGCCGCAGAGCATCGGAAAGCGTTCTGCAAGTCCATCCATGGGTTCCCCAGTGGAGGGTCGTCGGCAGACGCTCATCGCCCGTCCGCTGAACCGTGCCGTCGGGGAAGCGATAGTCTTTCTCGGTCCGACGTACGCGCATGACATCATAGCCCATAACCTCCGCATTCGAATGCACCACCGAATACATCACCGCGTCCCCGGACCGAGCCACCAGGTTACGCTCCAATCCGTGGCGCCGGTAATGAATGGGAATGCGTTTCACGGATGTTATGACGCCCGGTCGCGGGTTTTCCCACAAAGGGATGACCGAGAGTTTAAGGCGACTCCAAAAACGCTCACGCGCCGACTCACAAGCCTCGCCGCCGTCGGCGGCGATAAGCGGAGCGATTGACGGGCTCCCGGAATCGCCGTCGGACTCGGGAGGGCTTCTGGAACGTCTGGGGCGTGAGTTGGGGATTCTGTTGGGCGATGACAATGAAGCCCTTGCCACAAGTGGGACATGTGACGCGCCAGCCCAGGCGGGACCCATCCAGGTAGAGGAGGGCTCCACAGCACCGACACCCGGTGCGATAGCTCAAGCCGTCTCCAGCGTGAGATGGGGCGGGATCAAGCGCTTGGTTCCTTTCTTTCATGGGAATAGCTTATCTGGAGAGAGCCACGCGCTCGATTTCAAAACGCCCTCAAAACGGGCCTGACCAAGTCCACTGACTAAGCAGTGAGGCTTGCCCATCCCCTCGCTTCCGAACAGGCTCCAGCGGATACCAGACCCCGCAACAGACCTCACAATCATGAAACGCGACAAAGCGACCACTCGGACTCTTGAGCGCCTCCGCCAACGAGCGGATCGGGATAAACAACGGGTCGAGGCATTGGAAGCGGGTGCAACCCAAGCGCTGGACTGTTTGAGTAGCGGACAGCCGCAAACCGCGATCCGGGTACTTCGGCACCTCTTGGATTCATGAATTACAACAAAGTCGTTCTCGTGGGGCGTTTGACCCGCGACCCCGAAGTGCGCTACACCACCAAAGGCGTGGCGGTGGCCACTTTTGGCCTCGCCTGCAACCGGCGTTACCGGGCTCGGGACGGCCAGCCCGCCGAGGAAACCACCTTCGTCGATGTCACCGCCTTTGGCGACACGGCCGAAGAGATGAGACAATCGCTGTCCAAGGGCTCCCCCGTCCTTCTGGAAGGCCGTCTGCGTAACGAATCATGGGTGGATCGCAACGGGCACAAGCGCAGCTTCACCAAAGTCCTTTGCGAATCCTTCAACCTCCTCGCCTCCCGAAGGGGTGACACCTCGCCCCCATCCCAGAGCCCCTCCCCCTCAAGCCCGCCGAAGCCTCAGACCGAAGCGACGAGCCCGAGCCAACCCGAGACCAGAGCCCCAAAAGGGGGCGAAGAAGACGATGTGCCCTTTTAACGCGGTGGCTTGCACGAGCGGAGGGAGCTATCGGGACGTCGGGAGATGGTGCCGAGGAGATGCGTTCCGCAATCCGGCGAGAACCCCATGGAAAACGGATACCGCGAGCGGGCCTCGAAACACAGTCTCACGGCGGTTGCTCTGACTTATTGCCGCCCTGCAAGGCGATAACGGCTCTCGGGAAGGGCACCGAGACCGGACGGGATGACCGAGCTCAGGACGCCGCCACGCGCGGGTCCAACCCGCCGCCCAAGTGCATCACGGACTTGCTTTGAATAACGGGCCTTGCTACTCTCGCACTCATGTTAGCCCAGAATTAAAGCTGAAAACCTCCGCCCTTTTTCAAGAACGGAGGTTTTCGCAAAGCCGCTGCGAATACACAACGCCCTCTTTTTCGTAAAAAAGAGCGTAGTATCCGAGGGGGCCGAAGGCAACCGGAAAATGAGACTACGCGAAAAAATATTTTTAGAGACCGAGAGGGCGGGAACACCCCTTTTTCTTACCTCGCCTTCAGGTACGGTGCCTTTCTTTCGCGTTCCGAACCGTCTTTTCCCTGATTTCCGCGGGTTTTTCGCCCTTGGTCCCACGACAAAACCCGTGAACCGGAAGGGGGACGTGTGAGCAAAGGCGCTCCCACCGGTCTGCCCTCCGACCCGAGGCAGCTGCGAACGAAACTGCACATCGTCCGGGTCGGTGACTGCTTTCAAAAGACCCGCACCATCGCCAAGAAGGTCCGGCTGGCCATTAAAACCGTGACCGCCACTCTGTGCGCCCTCGTCCAAGGCGGTTGGGTCACCGCCACCCCTCGAGAAGGGAAAACCACCCTCTACCGCCAGCGGAATGCCAAGGAATACTATTTCCCGGCCTGGATCGACGACCTGGGCATGACCGCCCTTCGGACCCTTGTCGTCGGCCTTTTCTTGGTCGCCCCTACCATCTCCCGACGTCAAATCGCTAAGACCCTCCACATTTCGGTCTCCACCGTCGACCGGGCCATCGCCGACCTCGTGGCGCGGGGGTATCTCCGCATCGAGCACACTCCCGGCAAGGCCAACCGGTATGTGCTGGTCTACAACGGGGAGGACTTCATTCGCAACACTGCGTTGGTCAAAACCGAGTGCTCGAAAAAGAAAAACCAGAAACGGAAGAACAAAGAAGAGCTAAAACCCCAGCATCACCCCATCCTTGACCGCCAGCCGGCTCCGACTGAAAAGGTCGAACAAGCCGTCTCTTTTCTAAGCGGTCTCAAAGGCCAACTCAGCGCTCTTGGACCGTAGGTCCGCCCCTTTTCGCCAGCCGCTTTAGCCGGTGCCGCAGTCCTGGGCGGTAACCGGTTTTTTGCGTTTGGAGAAGGCCACACTCCCGTCCAAAGAGACTCAAAAGCGTCTTTTCCCCCTCTCCGGCTCCCTCTGAGCCCTGATTTCACGTTCCAGTCAGCCCACCCAAGCGACCCGATCCTAAAGCGAAGGTGGTTTCAAGCCCTCTCAGGGCTAACCCTACCTCAAAAACGTTTTTACCCTGGCTCAAATAGAGTTCTAACCCTAGGTCAAAAAGGGGGTCCTAAGGGTTTATTATAAGTGTACACCCCTGGAAGACCGACTGATCCCACCCTTCACTCCCCCTCCAGGGCCTCGGAAATTTTTTTAAGGATTTTTTTTTAAGGGTCGGCGGGCCTGGGCGCTCCGCGCCCGCCGACTTTTTCCGGAGGGAAAGCGCTCGCGTTGGCGAGTGATTCAATCCCTTCCACAAGGGTTAGGAGACCCATGCGGAATTCCCAACGGGAATGACTGTCACAAATGCCTCCCTCCGAATGGTGTTTGAACGTCTGTGAGGCTCGTTGGAAAGGTTTCCAGGGTAAGGAATCTCTTTTCCGGGAACGGTCGATGGGTCCGAGCCAACCCCATCGCTCTCCTTTACACGCACCGAAAAAAATCGACCTATCCGAAATACCGTATATCCGAAATCCGGAATTCGTGGATGCGCGACGGATGAAGAAAAGCGGCAGCGGGCTAGACAAAACCGGAGCCGTAAAAAAATACTGGCTCCGAAAATCCGGAAACCTGATAGGAGCAAAATGCCCCAAAAAAGAAAATCCGGTAACTATCAGCTTTGCGTCGAACTCTATCCCGAATTGTACGACGCGCTTGGGCTAAAGGCCGCGCTACACCGCCGCTCCGTGAGCCAGGAGGTCCGGGTGGCTCTGGCCGATTATTGCCATCCTCCCTCCCGTCAACCCGATGCCAGCCAAGAAAAAAGCTAAGGCCAAGGCTCGGGGGCGCCCCCGTAAGCTCGATCCGCTCGCGAAGATTCCAGAAGAAATCCAGGCGTGTGTGCTCTCGGACATCTCTTCCGACAAGCGGCTCCGTCTTGGGGGCGGCTATCCCAGACGGGGACGTCCAGAGCCATCCGCTCGCCTTCGCGACCAAGGCCATGGTCCAGCCGTCGCGGAGCCAAGGCGACACCGCCGACTTGAACCGGCTGCAATATGGCGAGTCGCGCATATTGCAGCGTTTGATTCAGTCAACATGAGAATGGCGTCACAATGCGAGGTTTGGAGAGCGCGGGCGCAGGAAGCAAAAGAAGGAAGACTAGCCCTCTTCTTCGATCCATTCGAGGCTGTCAGCGGCCTCGTTGATTCGCGTCCGGATCAGATCGTTGAGTTCAGCCTTGAGCGAGGGGTCGAGACGGTCTAAGAGTTCGGCGGGGATCTTCAAAAGCCGATCCCGCAAAGCGGTAATGACGCCACGCCGCCCTCGTGGATGACCGACCGCGGCAGATAATCGCGCCGCTTGACCGCCAGTTCGAACTCGAGTTTCTCACACTCCCTGGAGGAGCTTGCGCTCTTGTAGGTCCGTCTCTTCGTGGGTTTTGGCCGGGGAGCGCCGCTTGTGGTGAACCGCTCGACAGGCCGCCCATACCGTTTTCGCGGGGTAGTGTCAGGCCCCTTTGGCCCCACGAGACAAAGGGGCAACGCCATTGCGCTTCAGGCGTCCGTGGATGGTTTTGATGGGCAATCCCAGAGCTTCAGCCAGCTGGTTCACGGTCACCGATTGTGGTCTCTTCATCCCCAGTGGGATAGGACAACGAAGCGCACTCTCAAACAAAATCGTAGGAGTGGAACGCTCAGAATGGAACATTGGGCGAACCGGTTTTTTCGAGAAAACCCCAGCAAAAACGGCGTTTTTGACGGTTCAGGTTCTTAGAATGGAAGTCTTAAAAAAGCGGATTTCCACCTGGATTCTTCAAAATCCCCAGTAAAAACGCTGTTTTTGGCGCGTTAGGTTCTTAGCTTCTCCTTAAATTTTTACCCCTCGCGCTTTGAAATCGATCGGTGCTGGCGCGGAACCTGACCCGGGGGATGGCGATAAAAGATTCCTTATTCCCTAGGCTCCTGACCCTCGCTCAGATCCGGTCGGGAGTCTTTCAAGGTGGGCATCGCCTCCAGCCACTCTCGCACCTTGCTAATGACGGGGTCTTTCAGGGGGCGAGCCTTGATGATACGAGCCACAGTGCTGGAGGCGACACCCACCTTGAAAGCGAATTCACGTTGCGAAAGGCCCAGTGTCTCCAGGGCTTCCTCAACTTGACGTCCCAATTGAATTCGTTCATCCCTGCGCATAGCTTGCTTTCGGTTGTTTGGCTTTCTGACTTCGTGGTCCCGCCAGCTTTGTGACCTTGATCTCGGAGGCGGGTCAAGCGCAATAGGGTTTCGCAATCCGACAGCGTCTCTTCATCCCGAAAAGCCTTTTCAGCCTTCTGTGCTATCGTTAGTTTTCCCTGCGTAACCCACGCACTCAAACGAGAACCGACGCTCCATCATGGCAAGGAAGAGGCCCGAAGACGAGTTTCCCTTTAACGAGATCGTTCGAGTCTCTTTGAGCGAAATCTCCCCGGAAAGCAGCATCAACGTTCGGCGAACCGGAATCGAAGAAAACGTCGAACTGGTCAAATCATCGATTCAGGCCCATGGCTACTGGCCGGATGCTCCCGTGGCGCTACGGCCCCATCCCGACCCGCAGTCAGCCTATGCCTATGAAAGCGTGACCGGTCAGTGCCGGATGAAGGCTTCGTTTGCGCTGAACCTCAAGGAAATTCCGGCCATCATCGTCGATTTGGACGACGACGCGGCCCTGAAACGCTCGTTCATGGAGAACTCCAAGCGTGGGGCCTTATCCTTTCCCGACTGTACTTACTGGGTGGAAAGAAAATACAACGAACTCATGACACAGGGAATGACGAGTCAGGAGGCGTTTGAGCAAACCGCGGCCTTTTGGGATCTCACGGTGCCAAAGGCTGAGCAATACTTCACCCTGCACGCACTGCCATCCGAACTCAAAGAGATGGTGGAGCGTAAGGAATTACCGCAGAACGCCGCCCTGGCCATCGTGGAGAGTTGTCGTAACCAGTTCGACCTCAAGCAAGGCGAAGAGGCCATGAAAGAACGGGCCGAATGGTTCTGCGCCCAGGACCGGGAGCAGCGAAAACTGGCCCGCAAGGCAATGCGCGCGAGCGGACACAACGCGAGTCCGGAGGACGTGAGCCGCAAATTCGAGGAGCTGACCAGCCGGGACCATAGCACCATCCCCGTCACCCTCCCCGCCGAATCCCAGGAAAAGCTGATCCAATACGGGCAGGATCGGGGCATCTACGAACCGGCGGCCATTATCAGTAACATCGTGGCCCAAACCCTAAGGGATTGATCTCCCCCCTCTTGCTCGTGACAGAAACCCAGGCACGGGCCGTTCTGGGCGATGTGACCGGTCATAACCCAACCGTGGTCCTCGAAGCCCTCGCCTGCCAGCCGCCTTGCGACACGTTTGAGGAACTACTCAAGCTCCTGGGCCAGGAGCGGGCAGACTTGAAAAGCGCCCACGGGAAAAAACTGCGCCGATGCCACCGTCTGACCCGTTTACCCAAAGGGATCCAGTGGAAGCTGATTCAAGGACAGATCCCGGTGGCGCAGGGCGAGTGCATCAGCCGCCTTCCCAGTGAAACCGACCAGTATGTCCTGGCGCTGGCCATCGTCAGCAGCCGCGAAAAACTGACCCTAGCTGAATGTAAAAAGATTGTTGGGCTGGTTCTCCAAAAGCCCAACGGGAACGATCATCCTCTCACCATCCGGGAAGCCCTCGAACGGGTGGCCAGCGTTCGCTTCGACAAGCGGCCTTACATGATGGATATCCTCAGTGTCCAAGAGTGGCTTGAGGTGACTCGGGAGGCGTGGACCCGCCACTTGGAGTGGGAAAGCTTCTGCCACCTCCTGATCACGAGGAAAGCGAGCCTTCTCTCCGACATTGAGGCGGCCGAAACCCGTCTGTCCAATCTCGGGAGCGGTTTTGAATCGTTAAGAACGAAGATTCAATCCGACATCAAAGACGTTGAAAGGCAGTTGTGCGCCATGGCGAAGGATTTGCGAAAACTCTCCGAAACGTCCGGAGACTGATCCGCTCCAACGGGTTTCCTTTCCCTCGCTCGGCCAATATCTCCTCTGGTATTCGTAGCCCTTTGGCTTATGCGCCAAAAAAACCGAGGTCTCCGATAAACCCTGATAGAGAAAAATAACACGCTTGTAAATGGCCGCTCCAATCCAGGGCCCGGCCGACCCCTGGTTGGGGCGGGCGGTGCCGGGAGTCGGTTTTTAAAACAGGGAGCGTAATCGGCAGGCATCCAACTAAAAACGCTTTCCTAAGAATCATGGAATGACAGGGAATCCAGCCACTTCGATAGGCCAAACGTGAATCCCTATTTTCCAGTGGCTTCGATCTAATCGCTGGATTCGCATGAGAGATCATCCTCTGCCGCTCCCATTTCCATCATCCCTTCGGTTCAGGCCAACAGTCTCCCCAATCATTCGCCTAAGCTTTCGGGCATTCCCTCGCGGTTTGACCACTCGGACAGCGCTAGCGACAACGGCTCTGCACGGCGTTGACCACCCATCACCTAAAAGGTAACCTGTTCCCGTGCAAAAATATTTGCAGATGGTTCTCCTCGCATCGCTTAGCGCGACGCCCTTGCTATCGGCACAAACACAAGAGGGAACGCCGCCAACTGGACCAGAACCAACGCCTCCGCCGATCGAAGTTTCGGAAGAACCACCCGCTGTGCCTGAGTCGACTGAACCCGAAGTGCCCAGTGTTCCAACACGATCGGCCGAAACACACCCTCCCAGTGACTCCGGAGTCTCAACTGCTTCAACATCCCATGACGAGACAACGATGGCAGCGGCGGTTCCACCCGCTATCCCCCCGGCGATGGCTCCTGTGGCATCAAATCCTTGGATTAAATGGGGGTCCATTGCCTACCGCGTTCTGGATGGAGGGGGACCCCTGATTACTTATGTCCAACTCTTGAACGAGATCAACCGGCCAGCCGACACGTCCTCCAGACTGCAAGCCGCTCCGTCACTGACAACATTTGAAACAGAGGATCAAAGCAGTGTTTATCATGGGGCGGCAAACCTAGAACGGCACCTTTCATCAAGCACCCTGGAAAACCCCAATCACAAGGGGAACTATTCTTATTGGAGAATGACTTGGCAACGTGTCGTCTATGACACTGGTTTGGAAGAGTATGTCGTCGATCACGAGTCCGGGGGTGAAATTGCCCATAACGCGTATCGGGCGCGAGCCGATTGGGAGGGCATTCTTGATTCGCCGGGCGCGGCCCAAGCACAGACCGCCTGGCCTTGGGAAGATCCGTGGAAGCGGGGTGGAATTTGGATCATCACGGGCGAATCCAGGCAATTCAACTACCCGGATCTCCGGGTGGGTTCCGATGTCTGGAACCCGGCCTGGTTCGGGGTCGGTTTGGATGGTGAACTGGTGAGCCGGTCGGACCGACGACCCGGCATGAAAAGGACAATCTCCAAAAGAATGTCGACTGGGTTCCCGATTCCTCAATCGACTAACGCAGAAGGTCAAAGGCGATATGAAATCCAATGTTCGAGCGGTCTCGGTTTTTGTTGCTTTGCTGGTGTTACTCGTCTGCGGGTGGTTCCTCCGACCCGGGAGAACACCGGCTACCGAGGTGGATTCATTGCGTCCACCCGTCCGACAAGCCAAGTCGGCCCCCAATGCCTCTCCCCAACCGCTTGACGCGACACCCGAAGCGGTTCCTCAATTGGCACTGGATGAGGAAGCCCAACGGCTGGCCCACTGGAGGGCTCATTTTCCTTAGAAACCAACGACGGATTCAAGAGTGCAATACGATCCTTCCAGACCCTATCAGTTTTTGACAACCGGCAAGGTGGTTCCTAGGGACCAGGCCGATGAGGAGTTTAAAAAAGTAAGGAAAGCATGGGCGAATAGAAGTGAAACAGATCGTCTAGCCGGGAACAACCACGCCTTGTTAAAGGCTTTCTACGAGGACGACGCGCGGTATAGTTCTCAATTTCAGCAATTCTACGAGGTGCTGAAGAAGTATGACCGATCACATAACCCCGCTTTGGCGGCGAAAGCGTTCCAAGCGTTCCGGAAATATCATCATTCCGCCTTCGAAACCGATTCTTTTTTTGGAGGCACGCGAAAGCGGGACTACTCCAGTTTGCGGGGGTGGCTTCGAGAGCGGAATTGGTTTAACCGAACATTTGGAAGCGAAGCGGGAAAAGCCGAAGCGGACCGATTGATTGAAGAACTGGTCGAGACTGTCCAAGGCATGGAAGAACTGCCCTTGGATGTGATGGCGTATCCAAACTCACTGGGACCAGACAGCGCAGGGTTTGACGCCATTAAGAATGGAGACGAGCCACTGCTTGTCGCCTACGAAGGGTGGTATGAGGAAAGCACCCGCTTCTATCGCGAGCGGCAGCTTCAAGTCAGTTACGAGGAAGGAGATCCGTCGTTAAAAACGGCAGCGCCTGAGTTGTTTCCCCCGGTCGGAGTCGTAGACGGGAGACTCGGTGACAAAGATGGAGATCCAATCAGGTGGCACAAGGGACTGGACGCACGCTTGGTCAACGATCAAGGCGAAGAGATTCCGTTGATCGTTGAGGAAGACAACACGGTCCGTGTCCCCAACCCGGATGAAATCAATGGGATGCGTGAGAGTGGAGAGGTACGACCGTTTTCTCTGGAACCAGAGCCTCGCAAGGAATAGGAGCGGCATACGCGGCACGCGGCTCCGGACCAGAGGCTGGCGGGCCATGGACGCCTTACAACTTGGCTCAATGGGTTTCCAGAGCTTGACTTCGCCATCGGGGTGAATGTCTCATTGCACGTAAGCGACCTCTCCCCGACCCTTGGTCGGTTCAGAACCCCGCTCCGGTCCATCGGTGGCCCGCGACTCCCGGGCGGCACGGTTACGAACGCCTGATCCCCTGGCTTTTCTCTGACTGTGGGGTTTGGTTTTGCCGGGATCGAAGCGGTGTGGCATTCTCTCTTGGGTATGAAAGATGGTCCTCTCTCCCGGTTCCTGAGCACGTTCCTCCTGAAAATGGTTCCCTTGATGTTCCTGCTCGCGACTGCCGAGCCTCTGGCACAGACGCCACCCTTTTGCGAGGGTAGCGGCATCGGGGTCGCCTTGCTGGCCAGCCCTTCCGTCGCCGAGGTGGGAGACCGGGTCGTCTACGACGTCGAGGTGACCAACACCGTGCCCGGGACTTGTGACGCCTCCGATGTCCGAGTCACCATTGAATTGCCCGACGGCCGGGCGCTCGAGAACAAGACCCTGCGAGAGCTGGCCGCCTATTCGGCCTCCGTCCAATTTCGGGACGGCATTGGCGCCTCCCTCCGAGCCCTCCCCGAGTCGGTTTGGGACACTCATCCTTCCTTAACCGAAAACCGCCTGGATTTCGGCACCGCGATCCGGTTTTCGGATATTCGCTTCAACCAAGAGTTGGAGCCTCCCTCCAACGAGGAACGCCTGGCCAATCCACTGGTGGATTTGTATGTCATTCGCTCCGAGGATGTGCTCGAGGGAGAGGAGGACTCAAGGGGCACCGCCAGGGCCTTGGTGAACGCTCGCATCGAACACAGCGCCTCGGCAAGTCGAGGCGGCGGTCAGCAGCCGGTCTCCTTCACTGTTCGGGAACCCGGTTTGCGGGTGACCCTGGAATGTGTCGACACTCCGGAGGGACCGGAAACGGTCCGTTACACGGGCCGGGTGGAAAACACGGGAACGACTCCATTGAGCGAGGTGGGCGCCGTGGTCGAAGTCGCGGGACAGACCTTCCCGGTCCTTGAGGACCTGACCCTCGCCACAGGCCAAGGGGTGGCCTTCACGACGGACGTTCTGGCACGCAACCCGTGCGCCGAGTCCCAGGCCCTTGTCCGGGCGCGCGCCTCCGGCCCACCGAAGGAACCGGTTCACGTGATCGGTCAGGTGCAACCCGTCAACACACAAACCGTTCTCGAACGGACGGCGAGCGCCCAATGCCCGGCGCAGGCCCAACCGGGGCTGGAATTGGAAGTCACCTGCGCCGACGGACCCGCGAGGGCGGATCGGATTTTGAGTTACACGGGCACGGTCATCAACACAGGGCAGATCGCTTTGACCCAGGTGCGGCTGATCAACCCCACCCTTCCCGGTCAAGTGAGGTTCGACGGGGGAGAGAATTCGGTGGCCCGCTTGGCGCCGGGGGACTCGGTCGCCTTCACCTACCTCGCCGCCGCCTCCAAAGCCGGGCCCGCCTGTGGCCTCCGAACCACGTTTTCAGCCCAAGGCCTCAGTCCTTGCACCGAAACGCCGGTGGCGTCGGCACCCAAAACCCTGGAGTGTCCCCTGCCATCCAACGCGGCGGTCTCCTTGAACGGCGCTTGCCCGGACCGTCCGGTGCCCCCAGGTTCTGTGCTGGTCACTCAAGGGAGCGTGACCAACACCGGCGGCACGGTCTTAACCCACGTGGTGGTCACGAGAACCGACGTGTTGGTTTCGGGGACCTTCCCGCTCCTACCCTCGGGGCCGCCGCTGCTTCGAAGACCGCTGGATCCCACCGTGGTGGCCCAATTCCCAGTCTTACGCCCCGGTGAGACCCGTACCTTCACCGCCCGCTTGAAGGTGGAGCCCAATTGTTGCGCGACGCGGCAGACGCTGCGGGTGAAGGCCAAGGACACCTGCGGGGGCGAGATCCAGGATCACCGGACTCTGCTCTGCCCGGTGGCGACAAACCCAGCGTTACAGTTGACCCGGGAATGCCCAAAGGAACCGATCACTCTCGGGGAGCCGTTGCCTTATTCGGGAACGGTCAGAAACGCCGGCGATATCACTCTAACTGATGTCGTCGTGTACGACAGTGTCCAAGGGTTGGGGAAAGTGCTGCTGGGTCCGATCGCGCTGGCACCAGGAGAAACCCGGACCTTCGAAGCTTCCGACGAGGCGTCCGTGGTCCGCTGTGAGGGAACGCTCCTGGTGGCCCAAGGCCAGAGTCTGTGCGGCCAACAAAGGGCGCGAACCGAGTTGGCTTTAAACTGTCCGGTGTTGGCGACGCCGCGGATTGAATTGATGACCCTGTGCCCCAAGGACCCTCTGGTTCCGGGAACCGAGGCGACCTTCTCGGGCTTGGTCCGAAACACGGGAGAGAGCCTGATTCGGGACTTTAAGGCGAGGAGCGAGTTTTTCCTGTTCACCACACTCTTGGGGAGCGTTCAGGTCGCCGACTCCGGTCCGGTGGACTTGCCGCCCGGCGCCGAACACCGGTTTGATTTCACGTTCACGCCCCCGGCCGAAGTCGGCGAGTGCTGTGAACTAGTGGTCCAACTGGTCGGGCAAGGCAAAGACACCTGTTCTGGGGCCAGTGTCTCGGCCAGCGCCACGGCGGTGTGTCCTCTGGAGAACCGGGCCGATATCGGGGTCCGTCTCGACTGTCCGAGCGAGCTCGCGCTCGCCGTGGGGGGAGAGATTCGTTACACGGGCGAACTCATCAATTCGGGAAACCTGACGCTGACCGATGTCCGAGTGCGGGCCAATCGCGAGGATTCGGAACAGGAGGTGGTCGATTCGTTCACGCTCGCACCGGGGGAAGTCGAGCGGTTTGAGTTTTTCATGGCGGGAACCGACTCTTCGGCTCCGGTCGTGGTGACGGCCACGGGAACGGACAGCTGTGACCAAGCCACAGTCACGACGACCGCCGAGTGCGAGGCTCGCCGTGAAACCGCGGGGCGCCGCGCATCGGTGTCGGTGGACGCGGGCTGGGTTCGCCTCCGCTGGAGCACCCAACCCGGAGGCGTTTACCGCGTGCAGGCTTGCGACCATCTCGGAGACAGTCGTTGGACCGATGTCGGGGAAGTGTTTGTGGCCGACGGGCCACAGTCGGAATGGTCGCAGGCGATGGATGGGGAGGATTGCCGCTTCTTTCGTCTGGTTCGGGTCCGCTGACACGCGTGCCCCGGTTCGGGGAGTTGATACCCTCTGGGTGAAAACGCCGAAGGCCTCTGGAACGCGCCGAGGCGGGGAGGATGTGTTTACCCAAAAGTTTCGTCGACTTACCCAAAAGTTTCGTCGACTTACCCAAAAGTCTCGTCGGCTTACCCAAAAACCAAATTAATTCGCGAAAAAAAATGTGTGCCTAGCAGGGTCGGTGTAAACCCAAGCCGCTAGTCCTTTCCGCCCCATCCCCGCCCAAGTGGAGGGGATGGGCGCCATGCCTCGAAGCTCGGTCAAGTGGGGCGCATCTCAGTTGATTCCAATATTTTCTAGTTTATAGTTTAGGGCCAGTCTGTTGGGGCTGACGTGTGGGAAAAGAGTATGCCATCGTTTGTTTTTCCATGTGTTGGCCAGGATCAATAGCGACTCATCGCCTTGTTTCGTCCAAAACTGTCCGGTCCGTTTGAAGCGGCATTGGTATTGGCGGCAACATGATTCAATGGCTCCGGAGCCGATCGGATCAAGGCTTTCTTCAGGCTGCTGATAACGCATCCGGGGCTCATGACTTTGAAAATAGTCGTGTTCCCGTTCAATGGTCTCTTTGAACGTGCCTTCCCATTGTTCCCGTAAATTTTGGAGATCCTCGATCACTTTGTTCTCTCTGTTTGATTTAAGTCTGTACAGCGACAATTAGAATTCCCTACCCCGTTGCGTCATTAGAAATTGTTACCCTAGTAGCTTGCCTCTAATCTGTCATCTATCGTCTGTTTTCGTGTCGCCACTATTTCCGCAGTGTAAGGCGTAGCCGAAGCATCGCTTCGCCCGCATCGAAAGCCGCCAACGCCGCTTGGCCGTAAAGTCATCAAGGATTTTGCTTTTCTCAGATCTTGTCGAATCTCTATAGCGTTGCTGAACAGCCTCAATAAGTTCCTTGCGGGATTCTTTGCTCACTATCGTCATAAACTGCCTCAGAATTTGGGTAACATTCCAAATGAGGCAACGACTCATTCTCGGCAACCGAAAGTGTGACGCAATGCGGTAGGGAAGAATAATTGTCGTTGACCAATTACAAGGCCCCGAATTCAAGCGCCCGTAGCCGAACCCTAAGAAATCAGATCATCGATCTGAGCGAAGACCAGCCGCGCTACGGATACCGTCGAGTCACGGCCCTGATCCGCCGTTCAGGAGAAGAAGTTACCCCCCAAAAAAGCGGGTTCAAAGGGGGAGGCGACAGGAAGGGCTTCAGGTTCACAAGCGACAACGTGGGACCCGAAGACTAGGCACGGGAGCGCAAGAAAGAAGGCGAGCGAGCTCTATTAACGAAGTGTGGAGTTGGGACTTCGTCCACGACATGACCGAGCAAGGGATTCGATTCCGCGTATTGAGCTGATTGACGAGTACACTCGCCGATGCCTGGTAATACACGCTGGCTGGTCGATGCGAGCCCAAGACGTAATCGGTATTCTAGAAGTGGCGATAGCGACGTTCGGATCGCCGACGCATATACGATCCGGCAACGGTCCGGAGTTCATTGCTTATGCGATCCAAGATTGGCTAAGTGAGCAACGAATCGGACCGTTGTACATCAAACCCGGACCACCATGGGAGCAAGCCTACATCGAAAGCTTTCATGACAAGTTGAGAGATGAATGCACGAACCGAGAGCTATTCGGGAATCTCCATGAGGCGCAAGTCATTCTGGAGGAGTGGCGAAAAGCCTATAATGAATCTCGGCCACACAGTTCGTTGGAGTATCAAACTCCTGAGGAATTTGCGACGCTTTGCAACCCCCGCCTATGGTCGGACTTCGTCTTCCCTCCGTTGGGGGTTACCTGATCCCTGACCAAAAACAATCATGCCACGCTCCCAAATGGGGATAGAGAAAGATGTTGTTAATGATGAAAAACAAGACCAGATAGCAACAAGTTCTCATCACACATACAATAGCATTGGCTACTCGATTAGTCTGTTTTGTCTGCTTGTTCATCGCTTTGGACAGTGTCTTCATTCTGAGTCAGTGAGAATTTCCCTGCCTTAATGGAGTCAGTCATCATTTGAGTCACAATGATATCCTGCATAGCGGCATACATTTCATTTAAATCCCCATCCTCTTGCAGTTCTTTCTTAAAAACTTCTAGATCCTCTGGAGTTTTGATACCCTTCATTTTTGTCCCTTGGAATATCGCATCAACTGCTGAATCGGTTAACTTGTTAAGATGAAGACGCTTCTCTTCGGATAGAGAAGCAAGGTAGTCCGCCTTCCTTGACTGAAATGCCAGAGAAAGGGCTTCTGTTAGGTCGCTCTTAGCAGGAGTGATTGGGGGATCTGGATTTTTTGACGTTATCCTTAAACCTGAATCATTGGCCTCGACTTGGATTGATGAGGGAGTGGGTCCATTTTTTTCTCTCGCATAAGGGATATTTGATGCTGCCTTCGCAAGTATCACCTTTTGAGTCTCTTCGAGACCATTCGTTAGATCTCGCAATGCGGTCTCGGCCCCTATCATCTGCTCATTGAAGTCGGCAAAGAGCCGCATAGTCACATTCAATTTCTCATCCAACGCTCTTAAGTGTCGCGATGTTCGAGATGAAAAGTGGGTTGTGAAAAAGACGGACAGGAGAGCAACTAACAGCACTCCCCAAAATTTTGCTGAATCTTTCATTCTTCTGGTCTGGTTATTGTTCATCCGCCCAATATCGTTCCCATGATTCTATATGTGAACTGAGATTTTCGCATCCTGAGTAAGCTTCAATAAACAGATCAATATCGTCATCGCAGTAAAGCATGGCTTCAAGAACCCGTTCCTGCAATGTTGTTCGACATACCCGCTCTGCAGCTTTTCGAGTATCTAGAGCTTCCTTCACACACTTCTCATGATCCTCTTCAGAGCGAAATTCGGCATCATGACGACAATCCGCCCTGGCACTCACCCAAGAAGACCAAGCGCTGGCCATGCAAACAATAGCAACCGCCCCAGCAGAACCGACCGCTGCTGAATAAACGGACTTAGCAGTGTTGACTGAACCGACTAAATCAACCTTAGGTCCCCCATCGTGATAATTGTAGGTAGGTCGGCCGGGAACATCCGACAGAATAGGGTGCACTGGTAATGGATCCGGCAATAGCTCCACCTTATAAGGGAGGTTAATAGCACTAACAGAAGTAGATCCTCCGCTCGCATACGTTATCGAGACAGTGTCGCAAGCAGGCCTCATTTGAATCGCCCGTTGAGCATTAGCGACCAAACATACGCAGAGTCCCATAATCAGATGGAGGATTGGCATTGGTTTAACATTCTTCATATCAGTGTTTCTTTCTTCTCTCGAGGCTTGTTTTGATCTACTCAAGCCCATGCTCGATTGTTTTCATATCTGTCAATGATTTCCGATTACGATTCATGCGAGCGGCGCGATACCACCCCCTCCCAAAACGCTCCCTGTAAATGGCGGCGAACATAGGAGTTATCAATGAAAACACAATTCCAAAACAAACCGATTGTTAATGACACCTTTATTCAACTAAATAAATGGTGTCATTAATACTAATTGCAATGGCGATAAAACGAAAGAAAAAATGGATCGGTGGCCGCCGCCCGGGGGCGGGAAGAAAGTTCAAGGGACACGTCCGGGTGCAGCTGCACATGCCCCGGGAGGGGCTGGCGGCCCTGGACGCCCTGCGGGGAGACACTCCGCGCGGCCAGTGGATCTCGGAGCTCGTGCTGGAGGAATTACTTAGGCGACGGCAGGCGGCGAAGGAAGCCAGGGCCGCCCGGAAAACCGCGAAACCGAAATGATTCGCCGTGGGGAGGAAAAGGACTTGCCGTTCCTTGGGGAGCGTCAAGCAAAACCTCCTCCTTCGTTCATTCGAACGGCGGCTTCGCCAGCAGTTGCCTCGGACATCATTGTCCGGCCCTTGTTCTTTTCGACCGGTCGCCTCGCCGACGTGCCTCAGGTCCAAGCGTCACTCCGTGTCTCGGAACGCGACTGTAATCAATATCCCAACTCGCCAAGGTCTCACGTCTTGCTAACTCGGCTGTTGCTAATCCGGTGCGGCTATCCCTAGACCGAGGTTACGATCTCGGGTGTTATGGGACAGGGAAAGAGGAGGGCGGACTGATGGAGCGTTGAGGGAAAGACACAACCATCGTGTCAGGGCAAATGCTTCTAAAATTTTTGAAAGAAGGATGGATATGTCCCGAAAATGATGGCCCGGGAGGATTCCGAGTTCCAGTCTACGTTAAGAGCCCGTGCAATGCTTGGCACGCCTTAAGAAAAACGCGAATTCATTGGGAAATTAGATGCGTCTACCCTGGCCATCGTGTACATGCCGATGGAATAGCCCCTCGGCGCGAATCAATGAGTAGCGGGTAAGGCTCCCCCAGTCAGTCTTAGAACACTACGTGAACTACATTTGGAGCCTCATCGGTATCCACGGAGACATCTACCGGAAGGTCGCCAACAGGCTCTGTCCGCTGTCCCCAACGCAGTTCACGCCTTCGCATAAGCGGACAAATCGAGCGAGGGGCTGATCGCCCTTAGAAAGCTTCGCCTGGAGTTGCGAAACGTCTTTGCCGGATGCGGATGCTCCCAGAGCATTAGGGACAGGTGGTCCGCCGCCAGGGAACATTAGTGCTCGACACGATTGCGTCTTCCTTCTCAAAACCCCTTCGGTGTCATTTAATTTGAGTCAACGCGTCGGCGGTTTCGAAAAATTTGACACACCCGACAATGCTGAGTATTAATTAGGGTATGAAAAGATATGAAAGCCCAAAATCGATTTAGTGAAGCGACGATACGAACTGTTTCAAACATCCAGATCTTCAATGATTACACTCCGTCTGTTTCGAATGCTTCCCCGCCTCCGATCAAACCCTCTCGAATATCGAAACCCTTGCTGGCTACATGTTCGTGGGTCCAGCGGACAATCGTCAGCTTTTTCCGGCAAAGTCGACACGTGTCATTTCCAGCGAGTTTTAAAGCCGAAGTCCGCCTTACCTGGTGACGGACTGAATTGCGAGGCAAGTATTCGCCGAAAGGCAGTGGTCACATATCCGAATCGGAAGAACTTGATGCTTGAAACAGTTCAGCAAACACCGGTGGCTGCCCTATGACGGACTGGAAACGAAAACTTGCGGATTACTTGCACGACCCGCCGAGCAAGTGCTTGGACATTCGAACGCACGGAGAACGGTCGGCGACGGCCTTCCGCCAAGCCGGGCTAGTCGAGTCTGACGAAGAGGATTGCGAAAAGGCCGACTACAAGTATACCAAAGAGGCCGACCATACTGCCGCAGCGGCGGACCGACTGCCTTTCCCGGTCTCTCAGTCCTCAGGATTGTGTTGTGCCTTCGACGGAGTTCACAATGCCTTCCGGCATCCGTTGGACGGCCGACGGATGCTGCGTTTCCACAAGGAATTTGCTTCGGTCGATCAGGGTTTTGAGGGGGAGCAGTCTGTGCAGCCCAGGCTCTCGGACAAGTGTTTGGATTCGCTGAAAGACGATGCGGAGCGATGGCGTGCTCGGTTTTTCGCCCATTGGCGGCTTTGGCCGAAGTTCACCATCGAGAAAGACTACCGCTACGCTTTCCTTCCCTCCGACACCCGAATACCGGATCATACGATTTGGACGCACATGCAAGTGGTGTCCGCTCTGGGGGGCTGCGTCGAAGGCGGCAACTTGCAACCCGCATTCCTCAAGTTTCAACTCGGCCCGGTGCAGGACTTCATCGCTGCGGCTCGCAGCACGCGAGATCTTTGGAGTGGCAGTTATCTGCTTTCCTGGCTCATGGCCTCAGGGTTGAAGAAACTATCGGAGGAAGTGGGGCCTGACGCGGTTATTTTTCCCAGCCTGCGTGAGCAACCTCTGTTCGACCTCCATTGGAGATCCGATCTCTGGAGTCGGGTTTCCATCGGAAACGACGGCAAGAAAAATGTCTGGGATACTCTCGATTGGAAAGACGACGATTTACTAACCCCTAACTTGCCCAATGTGTTTCTCGCCGTTGTACCCCGAGAGCGGGCGGAGGCACTCGCCAAAACGACGTGTGAAGCTATTCAGTCAGAGTGGCGGCGTATCGCCGATGCTGTTTGGGATGCGTGTGTGAAACACCGGTTGACCAGGGATGAGGAAGGGCTGACCGAGGAAACCCGCAAGAGGCGCTACGACGCTCAGGTCGGGAGTTTCCTCTCGCTTTCCTGGCAATGCACCCCTTGGCCCGACACAATGACTGACGCCGTGAGGCTTGCGGAAGATGACGCTGCCGAGATGCCAATTGTAAAAGCAAGCAAGCGGGTTCAAAAGATCATTCATATGGCGACCAATGAAATGCCGGTGGGACATCGGGACGGGCGTTTTTATGAGGGAGGCAAAGATGGCCCGAAGGACGAACTCAACAACATCGGCTTGGGCTGGTCGGTGATTCTGGCACTGAACGGTTGGCAACTGGACGCCGTGCGCCAGACCAGAACTTTTTCAGCGGCCAACGAAGGCGGTTGGAATGTCGGAAGGGGCCATAACAAAGATTCCCTCACCGGAAAAGAAGAGGCCGTGGGGGGCGGTGAGGAATGGGTTAAGCGATCTGGAGAATTGGGAAAACCTTGGGCGTATCTGTTCGACAAAACCGATTGGGTCGGGGCACCGACGCTCATTAAACGCGTTTGGCACGACGCTTACCTCGATAAAATCTGGGGGATCAAAACAAGTGATTTTCCCATGCCAAATACCCGAGGAATCGCGGCCCATGACCCGTTCAAAGACTGCGGCGATGATGAAATTGCGGAAAACACCTCTTCGTTGGATAAATACTTCGCTGTGATCGCTTTTGACGGTGACGAAATAGGGAAGTGGGTCAGTGGAGAAAAGACGCCGGAGTTTAAGGACCAATTAGCCGATTACAAAGACCCGGAACAGGTTCGGCAAGGAACCGTGAAATATTTTGAACAGGAGAAATGCCTGAAAGAGTTTCTCGCAACCCAGCGACCGCTGTCGCCGAGCTACCATCTGCAGTTCAGCGAGGCGTTGGGTCATTTCGCATTGCGTTGCGCTCGGCCCATCGTCGAAGTGTTCGATGGTCGTTTGATCTATGCCGGAGGGGACGACGTTTTGGCAATGGTTCCCGCCGCCACCGCTTTGGCTTGCGCCTACGCTCTGCGGAAAGCTTTCCGCGGGGAAACCGATATCGGCGATTTTTTGGAAGCCCACGCAAAAAAACTACGGGATGTGAAGCGGGAAAACCACCCTTCCAGGTATCAGGGAATGGCGGCGAAAAAGGAACTGCTGCAAGGGACCGGTCCCGGGTTTTTAGCGAGGTGGGACTCAAAGGACGACCAAGAACATCCGATTTTGTTCGTCGTTCCCGGGCCTAAGGCCGATGCGTCAGTTGGTATCGCAATCGCACATTTCAAGGCGCCGTTGCAGGATGTCGTCCGAGAGGCTCAGGCGGCAGAGAAACAAGCCAAGAGTAAATGCAAAGAAGGAGGCCAAGGCCGGAGTGCTTTTGCTGTAACGCTGATGAAGCGAAGTGGGGAAGTCCATCATTGGGGTGGCAAGTGGGGAGACGACAAGATTGAGGCAGGGGGTCTCTGTCTCTACAACAAGATCTTGGATCTCTTAGAAAGAAAGACCATCAGCGCCAAATTTCCACATCGGCTGGTCGAAGTGATTGAACCCTACTTATCCACTGATAGCGGGAACAGTCATGTGCTCCAGGGCGCCGAAACGTTTTCGGAGGAGATCGCCCGAAAGATTTTGCTGCGTGAGGTCGAGTGGGTCGCCGATAGACAGCGAGGGCCGAATTACACGCATGAAATCGTCGAGGAACTAAATTTTGAGGCTCAAAGATATTTGGAGCTCGTTTCTAGTGGCTTGCGTGACTCGTGTAAGACTCAATGCGAAAAAGCGCGAGCGGAGACACCATTGAAACACAAAGCTCCACAAAAGATGGTTTCAGCCTTAATTGGGCTCTGCCAAACCGTCGCCTTCGCTCACCGCACTCGAGCGGAAACGGTCGAACGTTGAGTTCGGTGATACGTATTATGGATGTTATCAAAATCCTTCTTCATCCGACTGACGTGCTGTTTTTCAGAGACGGACGGCCCATCGAAGGGTCCCTGGCGGGACATGGAGCGGCGTGGCCGTTGCCAAACGTGATCAATACGGCCTTGCACGCTGCGTTGCACCGAGCGTTTCCGGTTGATGACATCGCCCCCGATAAGCATGAAAATTTCGGCGACCATTTTCACCGGGTCGCATTCGGCGGTGCCATCCATAATGAACGGCGGCATTGCCGCTTCGGTTCGTTGACCACGGCAGGTCCGTTTCCCGTAGAAAAGGGAGAGGAAAAATGGTATTTTCCGCGCCCGCAGGACCTTACCGATAAAACGCTTTGCCCTAAGCTCGTCCCCACAGTTAGCACTAATGGGAGTAAGAGCAGTCTGCCTCTTCCGTTGAAATACCCAGTGGCGAGCCGAGTGCCTCCCTCCAAGGATAGTCCCGCCAACGATTGGCTTTCCCGCGAAGCGTTCGAACAATACTTAGAGGAGAATGAGTGTTCGCTGGAAGGTGTCGGCAACTCGGATATTTTTGATGCTGAACACTCCATAGGAATCGCCATTGATCCAGTGAAGCGAACCGCCGTGGAAAAGAAATTCTATTCTGCCCAGTATTTAAGACTCCGGGATCAATACTGTTTGGGGCAACTCGCCGCTGCCCGGAATGACGAGTCGGTCTTACTGCGCGAGATGTTCGGCAATAGCCAACCCTTTATCGTCGCGGGAGGTCAGCGACGGGTTTGCACAGTTGAACAAAAAGAGCTTGAACAACTGCCGCTGCCTATGGGGAAAACGACCGAATTTCCCGACCATAACGGAAAACATCTCGTAAAGTGGGTGCTGCTCAGCCCGGCTATTTGGCCGCGAATTCCCGCAGGCAAGGCTCGGCGACGAGAGAGCGCTTCGGCGTGTCGAGAACATCCCGGGGGGTGGCTGCCGAATTGGATCGATTCCGAGACCGGGGAGGTTCTGTTGCGTGTGGTCACTCCCGATGAGCGGGAGCGACGGCGCAAGCTCAATCACAATGGAAAAGGGTACGACACCAATGAAGGAGGTGCATTGCGGATTAACGCGCACCTTGTGGCCGCGTTGGTACCGAAGAAGGCGATTGTCGTGACTGGTTGGTCCCTGGGAAAAATCTCTACCGAGGAGGAAGGCATTCGGCTGCCTGGAGCCAAGTCCACTCACCTCGCAGTGCCAGCGGGAGCGGTTTATTAC
>CATOSW010000002.1 GCA_951812855.1 uncultured Lentisphaeria bacterium
TAGCACGCATAGTTTAACGGTAAAATGGTTGACTTCCAATCAGCGGTTGTGGGTTCAATTCCCACTGTGTGTAACAAGTAATTTAATCCTTCATGTAGAGTAGACTAATGGTTGGTCACTAGACTCATGATCTAGGTATGTAGGTTCGATTCCTACCTCTGCTTTAACCCCACTCCTGTAATAATTTTAGGAGTGTTGAGTTTAAAGACAATAAAGAAATGTATGAAGCTTTTTATCCAGAATTATTTCTAAGTCTAGCAGTGTTGGTCCTGGTTATCTATGGAGTTTATCAGCCAACATTAAAAACAGCAATAATAATTTTGTTGGTTACAGGATTAATGGCCCTCCCTAACGAACAGTTTTTATTTTGAGAAGATAAGACGCTTGATCTAACAAACGGGCTTTTGACAATTAATAGTTGAATATCTATTACAAAATTAATTATTATAGTAGGGTCTATTTCTATATTATTAATGTTGAAAGACACCAAAATTTCGGGACAAGCATCATTTGATTCCCCCGTTTTAATTTTAATTGTAACATTGGGATCTGTGCTTTTAGTTTCATCAATTAATTGACTTTCTGTTTATTTGGCCATTGAATTACAAACTTTATCCTTATTTGTTTTAACCGCATTAAAAAGAGATAGTGCATACGGCGCTGAAGCCGGGCTTAAATATTTTGTCTTAGGGGCGTTATCATCCGGCCTATTTTTATTTGGATGTGCTTTACTTTATGGTTTAACCGGTGAAACAAGCGTACATGCTGGTGGACAAATATGTGCTCTTACATCAAATGGTGAGGTAGGAAAAATTCTTATAACAATTTCGTTATTATTTAAACTATCTGCTGCGCCATTCCATATGTGAGCCCCCGATGTATATGAGGGAGCACCAACAACAACAACCGCACTATTGGCTATAGTGCCAAAAGTTAGTGTGTTTGCTATTTTAGTTCAAATAGGACCAGTAGTTAATGTATTATTAGCAAGTGCAATACTATCTATGATATATGGAGCTATAGGGGCCTTAAATCAAACTAAAATTAAACGACTATTAGCATATAGTGGTATTGGTCACATGGGGTTTGTTCTTTTTGGTGTAACAATTGGTTCATTTGAAAGTATTCAAGCAAGCTTAATATATATGATTATATATGTTATAATGTCTATATGTAGTTTTTCAATAATACTAACATTAGGATTATCTAAAAACTTAATAGTGGAGTTTAGCGGCCTTTCTAGGAGACATCCTGTTATGGCAGTAACCCTAGCTTTTACTTTTCTGTCTACAGCCGGAATCCCACCTTTAGCAGGGTTTTTTAGTAAGTGGTTAGTGTTATTATGTGGAATATCCTCTCAATATTATTTAACTTCAATCATAGCCGTGCTTTGCTCCGTTATAGCGGGGGTATATTATGTAAGAATAGTAAAAATAATTTACTTTCAAGCAGAATCTTCTCTTTTAATTTGAAAAGATGTACTTACAGGAGATAAAAGAGGAGAATTCAGAAGATCAATATTAATCGGATTATCACTATATATAATACTATTCATAATGATATCTCCAAACCTGTTATTACAAATAGCACATGATGCTACGATGGGGCTATATTAATAATCTGTAAGGATAGTGTTGTTATAAAAATATTAACCCGCCGCAGTGGCGGGTAACAACACGCCTTTGTATCAATAAAATTTTTGGTGAGAGAAAAAGAGATGTATCTATTAGTATTATTTATACCATTATTAAGTGCTGCAATATCTGGTTTATTCGGAAGAAAAATTGGTGAAAAAGGTGCAGGTATTTTTACTTCAAGTAGTATAGTAATATCTTGAGTGTTATCAATGTTAATATTTTATGAAACAAATATTAATGCCTCTTCCACATATATAAAATTATGAAGATGATTCGATTCAGATTTATTAACTATTTATTTTGGCCTACAATTTGACGCCTTAACAGGCATAATGCTAGTTGTTGTTACTAGTGTTTCAGCCTTAGTTCATATTTATTCAACTGGCTACATGTCAGGAGATCCACATATACCCAGATTTATGTCATATTTATCCTTATTTACTTTTTTTATGATTGTTTTAGTAACAAGTGATAATTATGTTCAATTATTTATAGGTTGAGAAGGTGTTGGTTTATGTTCTTATTTATTAATAAATTTTTGACTTACAAGAATCCAAGCTAATAAAGCAGCTATAAAAGCCATGTTGGTAAACAGAGTCGGAGATATTGGATTAGTTTTGGGTATGTTTGCTATATTTAAAGAATTCGGAAGCTTAGAATTTTCAACAGTATTTAGTACGGTGAATGAAGTATCTCAACCTAATAGCATAGCTTTAATATGTATATTATTACTTATTGGGGCAGTGGGTAAATCTGCTCAACTAGGTCTACATACTTGACTTCCAGATGCTATGGAAGGTCCAACGCCTGTGTCGGCATTAATTCATGCTGCCACAATGGTTACAGCCGGGGTTTTTCTAATAATACGGTCTGGGCCTCTTTTCGAGGGTTCTCCTTTAGCATTAACTGTTACAACAGTTGTAGGAGCCTTAACAGCCTTTTTTGCTGCCACGGTTGGATTAGTACAAAATGACTTAAAGAAAGTTATTGCTTATTCTACGTGTAGTCAGTTAGGGTACATGGTAATGGTTTGCGGGGTATCCAACTATTCAACTAGTTTATTCCATTTAATGAACCATGCTTTTTTTAAGGCTCTATTATTCTTAAGCGCAGGCTCTGTAATTCATGCATTAGCGGATGAACAAGACATGAGAAAAATGGGAGGTCTAATTAGATCTATACCCTTTACGTATGTAATGATACTTATAGGGTCTCTATCTTTAATGGGATTCCCGTATTTAACAGGATTTTACTCTAAAGATTTAATTTTAGAGCTAGTTTATGATAAATATTATCTAATTTTTGCTTACTGATTGGGGGCCTTTTCAGCTTTATTAACTGCATTTTATTCAATAAGATTAATATATTTAACTTTTATTTCTAATACTAACTCTAAAAAAGAAGTTTTAATGAATGTTCATGAATCTTCTTGAAATATTACACTTCCCCTATTTTTATTAGCTTTAGGAAGCATTTTTGTGGGGTATATAGCCAGAGAGGTTGTGGTAGGAACAGTATTACCTCCTATAATACCAAGTTCAATAAAACTTGTTCCTGTTGTTTTAAGTTTATTAGGAGCTACTTTAGCCTTTTTAAGCTATAATACATTAAGCGGCTTTAAAATGTTCCTTCCTAAAATAAAACCACAAACGGTGGTAAACTTGTTTAATCCTGCAATATACACTTTTTTAAATTCAGCCTGACAATTTAATTATATAATTAATCATTTCTTGGTTGCAAAAGCATGAAAATTCGGGCATTTAATTTCTTATCGTGTAATAGATAGAGGCTTACTTGAAATAATTGGCCCTAGGGGGATATCTAAATTAATTATAGGTGTTAGCCAAAAAATTAGTAATCTTCAATCTGGTCTAGTCTTTAATTATGCCTTAATTATGTTAGTGTTTACAACCCTATTTATATCAGGAAGCGGAGTAGGTGGCTTCGCATCACAACAATGGGCATACATTATGTTTAGCTAAAAGGGGGGTACAACTGTACTCTACCCCATAAGGGAGTGTGGTGTAAACGGTGAACACGGCTGGTTTAGGCCCAGTTAATGCAGGTTCAAGTCCTGCCAACCCCAAATGACAAGGGCTTTTAGAAAAGAAAATCCTGTCCTATCCATAGTCAATGAAACATTTATAGATGTACCTTCGCCCTCAAATATAAGTTATTTATGAAATTTTGGATCAACGTTAGGTATTTGCTTGATTATACAAATAGTAACAGGAATATTTTTAGCAATGCATTATTGCCCTGAAACAGATCTAGCTTTTGCCTCTGTTGCACACATTATGCGAGATGTAAATTATGGGTTTGTATTAAAAGCTATACACGCTAACGGAGCCTCTATATTCTTTTTATGCGCATATATGCACATAGGGAGAGGACTATACTACGGAAGTTATAGCAGAGAAATGGTGTGAAATATCGGAATAGTAATATTTTTATTAATGATGGCCACAGCCTTTATTGGTTATGTATTGCCTTGGGGTCAAATGTCTTTTTGAGCTGCTACGGTAATAACTAATTTCTTATCAGCTATTCCATATGTAGGGAATGATATAGTTGAATGAGTTTGAGGTGGCTATAGTGTGTCTAATGCTACATTAAACCGATTTTACAGTCTTCATTATTTATTACCTTTTATATTAGCTGCATTAGCCTTAATACATATATTTCTTTTACACGAAGAGGGTTCTAATAATCCAATAGGGGTAAGGGGTGATATCGATGTAATACCTTTTCATCCTTATTATACTTTTAAGGACTTATATGGTTGAATATTAATGGTTATATTGTTAACAGTTCTTGTGTTCTTCGCACCAAATTTATTAGGAGACGCAGAAAACTTTAAACAAGCCAATCCTTTAGTAACCCCTGTCCACATACGACCAGAGTGGTATTTTTTATTTGCCTATGCAATATTACGTTCTATACCTAATAAGCTGGGTGGTGTATTAGCCTTGTTCGCAAGTATTTTAATTCTTTTCCTTTTACCTGTACTACATAAAAGTCTTCTTAGAGGATTAACTTTTAGACCACTTGGAAAATTATTCTTTTGAATATTTGTGGCCAACTTTTTAGTACTAACTTGAATAGGTGGTGAACCTGTTGAAGACCCGTATGTTTTAATAGGACAAATATCTTCAATAATATATTTTGCCTACTTTTTAATAATTACTCCACTAGTGGGATACCTGGAAAATAAGCTGTTATTCCAGCGAACTACTGGTGGGGTAGTTGCACATTAGTATTTATATTAGCACCAATATAAAGATGTCAGAGTGTCTAGAAAATTAATTACAGGTGTAAAGAGGAGTTGAACCTCTGAATATAGCATATGAGGCTATTGTTTTACCCACTAAACTATTACACCTTGGAGTGCACAGGACTTGAACCTGTAACCTTCGATGTGCAAAACCGACACTCTTCACCATTGAGCTAGCACCCCAAGCAAGAGCCATACTAATAATTAGCCCCTAAGTAAGTTTAGAGATTTTACAGCAATTGTGCCCCTAATCCTGTAGTAGGCTACTAGTATGGCCAGACCTATAGACGTTTCCGCTGCAGCGACAGTTAAAATAATTATAGTAAAAATTTGTCCTATTAAATTATCAATTACCACCGAATTGATTAAAAATAAAAAAGAAATTGCCAATAACATCAACTCTATGGACATCAACATGATTATAAGGTTACTTCTATTAAGTACTATACCTAGAACCCCTAAAATAAATAATATGGTCCCTACTGTAAAATATTCATAATACATTTAGTTTTTTCGAGGTATGATTAATAACCTACCCCCTAATGTCCGAAGGGAATCGAACCCCTATCCTCTGTTCCGAAGACAGTAATTTTACCTTTAAACTACGAACACTATTAGCGGGCCCGCTAATTAGACCCTTAGTGGTTATTCTCATTCTAGCCCACCCTTCATCCACTCGTATATTAAGCCTAAAGTTAATATGAATAAAAATATTATCATAGTTCAATAACCAAATAAAGAAATTTGGTTATAAACAACACTTCAGGGGAAAAGGAATGATATTTCGAGGTCAAAAATTAAAAATAAAATACCAATTAAGAAAAATCTTACAGAAAATGGGATTCGAGATGATTCGAATGGGTCAAAGCCGCATTCATAAACAGATACTTTTTCAATATCCGGTTGTTTAACTCCTAAAATATAAGAGGCGCCGGAGATAGCAACAGATATGACTATGCTAAGGCACAACGCTATGAAAATACCATAAAATTCCGCGCTCATTTGGTTTTCTTAATCAGAGGGGGTATTGTGGCTATAAACCACTATAGCGTTTAGTGCGATTATTGCCATAATGATCGACTTGTTTGTGTGAAAAGATCTTGTCTTTTTAACTCTGCTCCTAACTCATGAGTTAAAACTATAGCTCCTATCATTGCTACTAATAATATAAAGCTTGCTATGATAAATAAATAATAATAATCTGTGTATAAAATTCGCCCTAAGACTTCTATATTTGAGGATTTTATTATTTCTATAGAGGCATCTCATGCGTCAACTCCTCCTTTTAAGCATTCGTGATCTATGTCTCGATAATTATATGCAGTGGCTTCTCTTCCCATAATTAAAACTTCAAATAATAAAAGAACTCCTATTCCAGAGCCAATTGGAATATAATTTGACATATCCCCGCCCCCCTCAAGGTCAGTAAGATTTAGCATCATAATTACAAACAAAAATAATATCGCAATTGCTCCCACATAAACGATTAAAAATATTAATGCTATAAAGTCAATACCTAATAAAATAAATAGGGCTGAAGCGCCCAAAAATACTACTATTAACCAAAACACTGAATGTATTGGATTAAGTGCTGAGATTACCATTATCCCAGATATTATAACACCTAATGCAAATATATAAAATAACCCTTCCACTGTACTCCCAAGGAGAATTGAACCCCTGTTTTTTAGTTGAAAACCAAATGTCCTGACCACTAGACGATGGGAGCGGGTGAAAGAAGAGACTTGAACTCTCGGTCTTAGGTCCCACAAACCCACGCTTTACCGACTAAGCTACTTCCACCGGTCTACCACACTTTATCATGTGTGGCTTTCTTGGAATATAATAGTACCTTTTACTGTGTCTATTATGGCAGAAGGATATATTCCCATTAAAATTGTTAATGCCACTAATGGCAGCAGAGTATAAAATTCTCGTCTATTTACATCTCTAGAAAAGATAATGTAATTAGATGAATTACCAAAACACACCCTATTATATAAATAAAGAGAATATGCTGCACCTAAAACCATACCTAGAGAGGCTAATACACCAACTATAATACTATATTCAAATGCGGCTAATAACGATAAAAACTCTCCCACAAAATTACAACTTAAAGGTACTGCTATATTAGCTAAAGTCATTAACAACATTATTGTGGCAAAAATTGGCATTGTAATTGTCATACCACGATAGTATTTAATAAGACGAGTATGATGCCGTTCGTATAAAAGAGTTACAATTATAAATAATGAAGAACTTACAAGACCGTGAGCTAACATTAAAAAAATTGCTGCAACTAGCCCTTGAATTGTGTGTGTAAATATCCCTAAAGTAACTAAGCCCATATGGGCAACTGAGGAATAAGCAATTAGCCTTTTAAAGTCTACTTGTCTGCAAGTTGTTAAACTTCCATAAATCACAGCAAGCAAGCTTAATGTTAATATTAAAGGGGCAAAGTATTCTGAAGCCTCAGGTAATATTGGTCAGGAAAATCTTATAAAACCATATCCCCCTATTTTTAATAAAACTCCAGCTAACATTACTGAACCAGCACATGGAGCTTCAACATGAGCTTGAGGTAGTCAAATATGAAATGGGATCTTAGGTATTTTAATAGCTAAACTTACAAAAAAGCCCATAAACACTCATTTTTGGGTTTCGCCATTAAGTCGAAGTCCACACAATGTTTGATAATCTGTCGTCCCTGTATTACTATATAAGACAAATATTCCTAATAACATAAACACAGAACCGATTAAAGTGTAAAAGAAGAAATAATATGAGGCTAAGACTTTTTCTTCTCTTGCCCCTCATATGCCTATGATTAAAAACATTGGTATTAGTATTCCCTCAAATAATATGTAAAATAATAATAAATCTAATGCAGTAAAAACACCCATTAATAAAATTTCTAAAAATATTAAACATAATAAAAACTCTTTAAGAAGGAATTTTATAGAGTTTCAGCTGATTAATATACATATTGGAATTAATAGTGCTGTTAAAATTATAAAAAATATAGATATACCATCAACTGCAAAAACAACCATTCCACTAGATCATAGATCAGTTGTGCTACTTATCCATTCTATTATTTGAGTTGCTTGAAATTGGCCCTCGCCGTCAAATGAGATTCATAATATTATTGTAGCAGTTAATGTGGCTAAAGTTCACTGTAAAGCTGCAAGCTTTAATTTAATACTATTTTCTCTTGGTATAAACATCACGTGTAACGCCCCGATTAAGAGCAATGTAAATATTAATCCTAACATCTTTTTATCTCTCATAGCTTAAAATGTGTCCTACTTAATAAAATTTCAGGGAAATGGGACTTGAACCCATAACCTTCTACTCCCAAAGCAGATAATCCACCAATTAATCTATTCCCTGATGTAAACGACGAGAATGGGATTTGAACCCATGGACCTATAAGATGGTCACAGTTTAGCAAACTGTCGCTTTACCTGACTCAGCCATCTCATCTAACAAGGAGGCTCATTGAGCTCCTAAATTACAAAAGATATTAAGCATTCTTTATTACCTAGAAGTTATAATCCAAATAAGATTAAGAATGCCATCATTAAACAAAATAATCCCATTGCTTCTGAAAGGGCAAACCCTAAGATAGCATATGTGAATAATTGTTGTTTTAAAGATGGATTTCGGGCGTAACCGATAACTAGACTACCAAAAACTGTTCCAATTCCGGCTCCACTTCCTGCAGCACCTACAGTCGCAGCTCCTGCCCCAATAAATTTTGCTGATAATTCAGTCATAATTAAACAAGCATTTTTTGTTGGATGAATATTATTTTAGTTAATTCGATCATAAATTTTCTAGCCTTTAGTAGGAATTGAACCCACACTATTTTACTTACAAGGTAAATGCTCTACCAATTGAGCTATAAAGGCATGAATCCTGCAACACTTTCCAGTACCGCAGCTATGTTACGACTTACTCATCCTCGTCAAACTTCCGTGATATTAAGCAGGCTTCTATAAAATATTGACCTAAAACATTGTAGTTTATGCCCTAAATTTATAGGCCCTTTTAACACTTTGGGAGCATCCAACTGGGATGAGGTGACGGGCGATTTGTACGAACACTAGAGCCACATTCACCGGAACGCTCTACTTTCCGATTACTATTAAATCCAACTTCAGAGGGTCATTTCAGGCCTACTTCCGTGCTTATACTTTAGGACTTCTTTGTTGTTTCCTTTGTATATAACAGTGTAGCGCATATATAGCCCAAAACATTAGGATCATAAGGACCTGACGTCGACCTCATTTTAGATTGCCCAGCTCCACATAAAATAATTCATGCGAGGTCTGCAATAACTAATAAGGGTTGCGTTCGTTCTATTGATTTCACAACACGAACTGACGACGGCCATGCAATACCTGTAAATAATAGTCATTTAGACACCAGACTAATTAGTCCGTAATTTTAATTATGCAAGTTTTGGTAAGGTTACTCGCGTAATGTCGAATTAAACTACACGCTCCTCTAATTGGAATAGTGAACCGCCAAATTTTTTGAATTTTAATCTTGCGATCGTACTCTTCAGGCGGAGTGATCTCGAGTTTTCTATGACATAAGCTACATCTCACACTCATAGTTTACAGTGTAGACTACCAGGGTATCTAATCCTGTTTGCTCCCTACACTTTCGTGTTTCAGCGTTAGTTTTTTTAGTAAATCGCCTTCGCCTCTGGTATTCCATTTTATATAAAAGCATTCTACCGCTACATAAAAGTTCTATTTACCTGAATTAACTCAATTAGCGCCTACACACCCTTTACGCCTGTTTCCCGACAAAGACTTAGACCTTACGTATAACCGCGTCTGCTGGCACGTATATTTGACGGTCTATATATGCGACATCTCTGTGTCATACTTTCGTATATTGCACAATATTCTCTACTGCTGCCTCTTTTTGAGTCTCCCCCTTGTTTCAGTGAGAGTGTGGCCTTTCAGCTACGCATCTTCGGCAAGGCTGGCTTTTGTCCCGCCTTCTACCTAATACGATTCTGGCCCATCAATTGACAATTAATTTAATCCTGTTTTACAGGTCCAATTGGTTGGTTCCAGAACATTACTCACCTGTGCGCCGTGGGTCTTAACCACTCGACTAGCATGTATTATAAGTGCCGCTCGCCTTCTATCTGGCCCAAAATCAAAGCCTTTTGGTAATATTGGAATTGAACCAATACAATTAACCCCGTTACCATAAAATTCACTATTGCCCAGGATTGGACTCGAACCAACAATCTAAACATTTTCAGTGTTACGCTCAACCAATTAAGCTGCCTGTGCTATATTTTATTTCTCTATCACTTAACTAATTATTTCTACCTTATTAACGAGGGTTAGTGGTCGTCCATTGATGGGGGTACCTTTATTTAACTCCCCCATCAATATATGCAAACATAAAGAAACAATCAAACTACATCCACAAAATGTCAATATCAGGCTGAGGCCTCAAATCCAAAGTGATGGTGTCGGGTTAATTGGTATGCTATCAATCTTACTAAACATACCATTAAAAATGTTGTTCCGATTATTACATGGAGACCATGAAAGCCTGTGGCTACGAAGAAAGTTGAACCATATACTGAGTCTGATATAGCAAAAGGAGCCTCATAATACTCCATTGCTTGTAAACTTGTAAATAATATACCTAATAATACAGTTAATGTTAACCCTATTATTGCTTCTTTTCTTTTACCACTAATAATACCATGATGAGCTCAAGTTACAGTTGCCCCTGAACTTAATAAAACAGCTGTATTTAATAAAGGAACAGAAAATGGGTTCAATACGTCAACTCCCTTAGGTGGTCAAACTGCTCCTATTTCTATAGCAGGTGCTAAGCTACTATGAAAGAAGGCTCAAAAAAACGAAAAGAAAAAACAAACTTCTGAAATTATGAATAAGATCATTCCATACTTTAATCCTTGTTTTACTATTAATGTGTGGTGTCCTTGAAAAGTAGACTCTCTAATTACATCTCGCCATCATACGATCATTGTAAACCCTAATGTAGTTAACCCTAAAAGTACTACTCAAGCTTGATTATAATGAAAATACATTACAGCCCCAATAGTAGTAAATAAAGCTCCACAACCACCTATATAGGGCCATGGGCTTGGATCTACTAAGTGATAAGGATGATATTGATGTGACATTTATCGACTGTGAGATTTGAACTCACTTAACCAAAGAAATAAAAAATTTTTAGTCGATTTTATTAAAACATCCAGCAGGAATTGAACCTACAACCATTTACTTAGAAGGTAAATGCTCTACCAATTGAGCTATGGGTGTTTGGGGCGCCGATTTAATCCGTCGCCTATATGGTGTGTAATAAATTAATGTAATGCTACTGTATCCCCTAAATAAATTGTCGTTAACAAACAAAACACATAGGCCTGTATTACAGCTACAGCCATCTCTAAAAGTGTAATAAATATCATTATCAGCATAGGAAATACACTTAAAAGAGCAAGTCCATTAGTTAACATATCAAAAGTAAAGCCCGATAATATTGCAAATAAAAGGTGTCCTGCTGATAAATTTGCTGCTAGTCGAACTCCTAATGAAATAGCTCGAGATAAATAACTAATTGTCTCAATTAGCACTAAAAAGGGAGCTAAAACTAATGGCGCACCTCCTGGCACAAATAAACTCATAAAGTTTGCTCTAAACTTAAATAACCCAATTATTGTAACTCCTATTAGTATTGACAATGATAAACCAAAAGTTACTATTATGTGTACTGTTGGTGTAAAGACATAAGGGAATAACCCAAAAACATTCAATAATACAATAAAAATAAAGAGACATAGTACAAATGGGAAATATTTAGCCCCCTCTTTGCCTAAGTTATCTCTTACCATTGTACGGATAGCTGAGTGCATTAATTCCATAATTAATTGTCATCTTGTTGGTATAATTTTTTCCCCCTTAAACAATAATCAAAACACAGTAATTACAGATAACATCATTAATGATGAATTAGTAAAACTTACTGCGAAGTCCCCTAAAAATGGGGCTCGTATTGTTATTAAACTAACAATATTAAACTGATCAAAATATGCTGCTGTCATTTTATAGTTGTAACAACTTTTTGATAAGTTGTGGGTCTGTCGTTTTTCTTAAAACCTTAGAACTAAGGGGTGTTGATCTTATCTTCAAAATCTTTTCAATTTGAGGTAATATTTTTGTTACTAGTAAAGAAAATAAGATGAATAAAGCTATTAATGTTCAAGTATACTGCGTTAAAAAGGTTACTGTATCTAATTGTGGCATTTATAGGTGTTGAAAGGATCGAACTTCCGACCATTGTGGTGTAAACACAACACTCTACCGCTGAGTTAAACTCCTAATTTCTCCACATAATCAATATATTTCATACCTTGTAAATAATTGTTATTAGCCTTTAGTAGGAATTGAACCCACACTATTTTACTTACAAGGTAAATGCTCTACCAATTAAGCTATAAAGGCTTGATATCAGCGTACTTTTTTAGTACGCCGCAATTATTCGTTTATTTATATACCACCAAAAGGAGGTAAACCATTAAACCCAATAAGAATGCTAGACACTAATACAACAAGGCCTAAACTGAGGGGTAAATATGATTTTCAAAGTAGAGCCATTAATTGATCATATCGAATTCTAGGGAAAGATGCCCTAACTCAGATGAATAAGAATATTATTAAGGCTGTTTTAATTGCAAATCATACTACACTTCCTTTAAAAATTGACTCCATCATTGGAGCTTTCCATCCCCCTAAAAATAAAATAGTAGTAAAAGCACTCATTAAAATTATATGACCATATTCAGCTAAAAAAAATAAGGCAAAAGACATTGAAGAATATTCTACATTATAACCCGAAACTAGTTCTGACTCTCCTTCTGTTAAATCAAATGGAGCTCTGTTTGTTTCAGCTAAAGCGGAAACAATAAACATAATAGCAGCGGGAAAAAGAGGAAATATGAATCATATTTTACTTTGAGCTGTTACAATGTCTGTAATGTTTAATGAACCTGCGCATAATACAACAGAAATTATTATTAACCCAATTGATACCTCATAACTTACCATTTGTGCTGCTGCCCTAATTGCACCTAAAAAGGCATATTTAGAGTTACTTGCCCATCCTGACATTAATATTGAATAAACACTTATTGACGAAACTGCAAATAAGTATAATATTCCTATATTTAAATCACTTAAAACTACATTTTGTGTAAAAGGTATAACAGCTCAAGCTATAAAAGCTAAAACTAATGATAAAATTGGAGCCATTATATATATGAAAATGTTAGCATGGTTAGGAATAATCATTTCTTTTGTAAATAATTTTACACCATCTGCTATAGGTTGCAATAAACCATATACTCCAACAACATTAGGTCCTTTTCTACACTGCATATACCCTAATACTTTCCGTTCTGCTAAGGTTAAATAAGCGATTGAGATTAATAATGGGATTATTATTGCTAATATTTTAATTATTGTCGCGAGCATCTCCTTTTTCTTTCTACATTGGTATGGATGGATTTGAACCATCAACCTTTAAGTTAAAAGCCTACTACTCTACCAATTGAGTTACACACCAAAATGCGTTAATAGGATTTGAACCTATATAAGAAGTTTTGCAAACAACTGCAATACCAATTATGCTATAACGCAACAATAAGTTTATTTTTTACACGAGGTTACCGGGACTCGAACCCGGATTAATTACTCGACAAGCAAGCGTTTTTCTTTAAACTATAACCCCCCTCTTATTTAAACATACATTTATTTTATCTTAAAGGAAAGAATGGGATTTGAACCCATGAGCCCACAAAAGGGCTGTTGTTTTCAAGACAACCGCATTAACCACTCTGCCATCTTTCCTCCCAATTCGGGCTTAATTTCGCCCGATGCAAACAAAAGGTAACTCATTATATGTATGATGAGCTGGTGGAGATGTTTGTGCTCATTCTAAAGATGGGTAATAACCATTATCTTCTATTCAACCCATAAATTTTATTTCTTTAGCATAAGCGTCATAAACAATATATATGAATCATATTACGCCAATTATTGAGATAGTTGAACCTAAAGAACTAATAAGGTTTCACCCTGCAAAACTATCAGCAAAATCTGAATATCGTCTAGGTAGACCAGCTAAGCCTAAAAAGTGTTGTGGGAAGAAAGTTAAATTTACTCCGATAAACATTAGTCAGAAATGTATTTTCCCGTACACTTCATTATAACAATATCCGCTTATTTTACCAAATCAGTAGTAGAATCCCCCGAATATCGCAAAAACTGCTCCCATTGATAATACATAGTGGAAGTGAGCTACTACATAATAAGTGTCGTGTAAAACTATATCTAAAGAACTATTAGCTAATACTATTCCTGTTAGACCACCTAAAGTAAATAAAAATATAAATCCTACCGCCCAAAGCATTGGTGTATCTAATCTTAAAGAACCACCGTAAATAGTTGCTAATCAACTAAATATTTTAATTCCTGTTGGAACTGCTATTATCATTGTTGCAGCAGTGAAGTAAGCTCTTGTATCAACATCCATTCCCACTGTAAACATGTGGTGAGCTCAAACTATAAACCCTAAAATTGCAATTGATAACATAGCATACACCATTCCTAGGTAACCAAATATTTGTTTTTTAGCCGAAAAGGTAGGAACTATTTGAGATACCATACCAAATCCTGGTATAATTAAAATATAAACCTCTGGATGACCAAAAAATCAGAATAAGTGTTGATATAATATAGGATCACCACCTCCAGCGGGGTCAAAAAAGGTTGTATTAAAATTTCGGTCAGTCAATAACATAGTTATAGCACCTGCTAAAACTGGTAAAGATAATAATAGTAAAAATACAGTTATTAAAATTGATCAAACAAATAGTGGAAGTCGATCCATTGTTATTCCTGGAGCTCGCATATTAAATATAGTTGTAATAAAATTTATTGCTCCAAGTATTGATGAAACCCCTGCTAAATGAAGACTAAATATCGCCATATCTACTGATCCTCCTGAGTGTGATTGTATTCCAGCCAATGGTGGATATACTGTTCATCCAGTACCTGCTCCTTGTTCTACAAAAGCTGAACCTAATAATAAAATTAGAGCTGGTGGTAATAATCAGAAACTTATGTTATTTAATCGAGGAAAAGCCATATCTGGAGCCCCTATATATAGAGGTAATAATCAATTACCAAACCCTCCTATCATAACGGGCATAACTAAGAAGAAAATCATTACAAATGCATGAGCAGTAACTATTACATTATATAGTTGATCATCCCCTAGCATTGTTCCAGGTGCTGATAATTCTAATCTTATCAACATACTAAACGCGGTACCAATCATACCGGCAAAGGCACCAAATAATAAATATAGTGTACCTATATCTTTATGGTTAGTTGAAAAGAGTCAACGAGCTAAATATGGACTCATGTTATCTCTCTGCACAATAAGTCGTTGGCTCAAATTTCGTACAAATCTGGCGGCTTACACATACCGCGTGATATGCACACAATGGCGGCCGATAGTGTATGTACATGCTGTAAGATAAAAATGTCAGTGGATGCACTATGGGGTTTATCCTTGGGGTTTAAAGATGTACCTGAACCGTGACAATTAGGCTTTCAAGATGCGGCCAGCCCTGTTATGGAGGAGGTTATATATTTTCATGATCAAATAATGTTTATATTAATGATAATCATCACGACAGTATTGTGATTGATTATGCGTGCTTTGACTGGTAAACATTATGACAGATATTTAACAGATGGTACTTTAATAGAAATTATTTGAACTCTTATCCCCGCAGCAATCTTAATATTCATAGCGTTTCCTTCTTTAAAATTATTATATTTAATGGACGAAGTAGTAGACCCAGCCCTAACTATTAAAGCAATAGGGCATCAATGGTACTGATCTTACGAATACTCAGACTATCCAACAGACACTTTAGAGTTTGACTCATATATGGTTCCTACATCAGATTTAGAAAGTGGGGATTTAAGATTATTAGAGGTGGATAATAGACTAGTCGTGCCAATACAAACACAAGTAAGAGTGCTAGTGACTGGGGCGGACGTAATACATTCATTTGCAGTACCGTCTTTAGGTGTTAAAATAGACGCGGTACCAGGGCGTTTAAATCAAACAAGTTTTTTTGTAAAAAGGCCGGGAATATTTTATGGTCAATGTTCAGAAATATGTGGGGCAAATCATTCTTTTATGCCTATAGTTGTAGAAGCAGTTTCTTTAGATAAGTATATACATTGAGTAGAGTCTCAAGCTAATGAGCTTACAGACTAGTTATACGTTGGGCCCCCTAATGGGGCCTGTGCAAGAAATTAGGTGTTTAACTCAGTGGTAGAGTGTTGTGTTTACACCACAATGGTCGGAAGTTCGATCCTTTCAACACCTATAAAAGTTAGTATTAACGAGTAACGAATGGATGACTAGGTTGTTCCAAATGGACGTAAAAAAAAACGAAATGTCGACTATAAGAAATTGTGAATGTCGAATATCCACACGGGAAACCAATAAAAAGTAACCCTGGGAACTGAAACATCTTAGTACCAGGAGGAAAAGAAATCAAGCGAGATTCCGTAAGTAGCGGCGAGCGAAAGCGGATTTTTAGATAGATCAAAATCCAAAGAGGGTATGAGTCCCGTAGATCTATCCTAAAGTCTTTATAGTAGAACTATTTGAAGATAGGTGAATCACACATCTAAGACTAAATATTGGAACAATCCGATAGTGAACAAGTACTGTGAAGGAAAGTTGAAAGAGAGTAAATATCCTAAAGCCCTAGAGGTAAATGGATATGAAGTGAAACAGAGCCTGAAATTCGTTAACTTACAAGCAGTGTGTAAACACGTACCTTTTGTATAATGGGTTCGCGAGAATAAGATTTGGCAAACTTAAGTTGATAAACGAAGGTGTAGCGAAAGCAAGTTTTAATAGAGCGAAACATTTCAGTCAAATTTAACCCGAAACCAAGTGATCTAGTCATGGACAGTTTGAAGCTAATTTAACAGTTAGTGAAGGAACGAACCGGTGATTGTAGCAAAAATCTCGGATGATCTGTGACTAGCAGTGAAATGCTAATCGAACTTGGAAATAGCTGGTTTTCTGCGAAATCTATATAAGTAGAGCATCATACATTATTCTTACATTGTAAAGCACTAGATGGTGTTGGAGGCACTAAGCCGGCCACATCAACTAAACTCTGAATGTGGAAGAATTTAAGTATGGTAGACAGACAATAGGCGACCAGGTCTATTGTCGAGAGGGGAACAGCCCAGATCAGAAGTTAAGGTCACGAAAAAACTCTAAGTGTAAAAGGGAATCTATCAATTAAGACAATGAGGAAGTAGGCTTGGAGCCAGCCATCTTTGTAAGATTACGTAACAGTTCACTCAATGAATTTATAGATCCCAAAAATTAAGGTGGCTTAAGTTTTAACCGAAACTCTGAATAATGTATATGGTAGCAGAACGTACTGTATAAAACTAGCGAAAGCGTGTATCAGTAGTGATAATGCGAACATGAGTAAAAAACAGTGTGAGAAACACTGATCACCGCCTAAGGGTTCCAATTAAAGGGTAATCCTAATTGGGTTAGACAGCCCCTAAGAGACACTGCCAAAGCAAATTCTTAATGGGTTATCCAATAATCTACGCTCTAATGGGCCAAGAAATAATTATTGGATGAGGACTGTACTATAAACTGACTCAAGTGGGCGTAAAGTGATGGTAAAATTTATCTTAAGGAACTCGGCAAAATAACCCCGTAAGTTCGCAAGAAGGGGTACCAACTTAATCCCGTAATCAATCGTGGATTAAATGGTCGCAGAAAAGAGGGAGTGCCGACTGTTTACCAAAAACACAGCTTCCAGCAAATATTAGAAATAGTAGTATTGGAGGTGAGGCCTGCCCAATGATTGTATCCAAAACCAAGTGGTGATTAAGCTATTTGGATAAGGACAATTAAATGGCCGCGGTAAAACTGACCGTGATAATGTAGCGCAATCAATAGCCAATTAATTGTTGGCAAGTATGAATGGCGTAACGAGTGCTCCACTGTCTCAAGATAAAAACCAATGAAATTGAATTCGTAGTGAAGATGCTACGTACAAATTGTTAGACGAGAAGACCCCATTGAGCTTTACTGGAAACTTATACTGTTCACATCAAATTAATTGTATTATTGGTGGGAAGAGTGTATAAACATTCTAAAACCACTCTTTAATTTTGAGGGGGACTTAGACGGCAAAACCGACGAAACGTGTAAGTCAGACAGTTTGGTTGGGGCGACCGCCTTCTAAAAAGTAACGAAGGCGTACACAGGGTAAAGATATAATAGTATAAAGCCTGACTGTAAAGATGACAATCTGAGCAGGGCCTATATGGGCGGTTATAATGACCCGTTAATATAGAGTGAAATAGTTAACGATCAACGGATAAAAGTTACCATGGGGATAACAGCGTAATATCGTTCAAGAGTTCATATCGACGACGATGTTTGCGACCTCGATGTTGAATTGCGGTATCCTGGAGGTGCAGCCGTTTCCAAGGGTTGGACTGTTCGTCCATTAAAACCGTACATGATTTGAGTTCAGTGCATCGTGAGATAGCACGGTTTCTATCTACAATTTGTAAAGGAAACATTATATATATTATCTTCTAGTACGAAAGGACCGAAGGATAATCGTCCACTGGTGTACCAATTGTAATTACATGTTGGGTAGCTACGACGAAAAGTATAATCGCTGAATGCATCTAAAGCGAGAAGACTAATATAATTTTTTGTTTCCGTCGTTTAACGACTCAGGGCCGTTCAAGATAAGGACGTTAATAGGATCTGTGTGTGAGCTACGGCAACGTAGTCCGCTTAAGATTACTAATGCCCGGCATACTGATTTTTTCAAGCCCGTCCGCTTGCCGCGGGCGGAAGTTTTAAGATAGTTTGACTAGACATTTAAATGAATTAAAGTTAAGAGGAATTTATTTAATTTTAGGTTTTATAATAACAATAGTTATAGGTTATAATTATTGTGAAGAAATAATATTTTTAGTTTTTTATTTAAATTCTATGAATGATGAAATTCAATTAAAACTAATTTTGACCAATGTATATGAAGGGTTATTTTCTTATTTATTAATCTCTTGTGGTCTTGCTTTTTTTGTAATGATACCTATAATTATTTTTCAATTAATTTTATTTATAGCTCCTGGTTATCATTACTATGAGTATAGAGTATTATTAAAATCTTTTTTATTGTGTATTATAACTTATTTATTAACTATTTACATTGGATATAGCTGAATTAATCCGGTAATATTAAAATTTGTGGGAGGGTTCTCTTCTACTTATCCCCCCATAGAAGTTAATATTAAAGCGAGTGAGTTATCTAATTATTTAATAAAATTAACTGGCTTAATCGTATGTATGGGTATTATAATAACTTTATTATGATTTGCTCCTTCTTTTATGCCCTCACGTTTTATAATTAAACACTGATGGATAAGACCTACAATAATTATAGCAAGTCTGATGATAGGAGCCATTTTATCTCCATCGGATATAATCATTCAATGTTTAATCGCTGCACCTATTTATTGTTTTTTTGAAATCTGACTATTTTTATTTTTATTGAAAGACCAGTATAATAAAAGGAATAACCCCACTAAATAAATTTGGGAGTTAGCTTAATGGTAAAGCATTGGACCTTGGACCCGACAATGTGGGTTCGATTCCCACACTCCTATTGTCCTCTACAATAGCTTAATGGTAAAGCTTTTGGCTGTTAACCAAAAGAATATCAGTTCGATTCTGATTTGTAGAGTAATATTTAAGGAGATTCGGTTAATGGTAGGCCAGTAGCCTTCAAAGTTATTAGCATTGGTTCGATTCCAGTATCTCCTGAATGAAAATAAGGCTGATAGCTTATTTGGTAAAGCATGTTGCTCATAACAATAAGAAAGTTGGTTCGAGTCCAACTCAGTCTAGTACTATCTAACCCCTATAGCAAGCAGCTTAATTGGTTGAGCTTTCCATTGATAATGGAAGGGTAATTGGTTCAAATCCAATCTTGCTAGTAAGTGAGATGGCAGAGAGGTTAATGCGCTCCGCTGTAAACGGAGTCCGTGAAAACGGTCGAGAGTTCGAATCTCTCTCTCACTAAATAATTATACTTAGTTGGCCACTGTGGTGGAATAGGTAGACACGTCAGACTTAAAATCTGATATAATATGGGTTCAAGTCCCATTAGTGGCGATTACAAGACTAGCACGCATAGTTTAACGGTAAAATGGTTGACTTCCAATCAGCGGTTGTGGGTTCAATTCCCACTGTGTGTAACAAGTAATTTAATCCTTCATGTAGAGTAGACTAATGGTTGGTCACTAGACTCATGATCTAGGTATGTAGGTTCGATTCCTACCTCTGCTTTAACCCCACTCCTGTAATAATTTTAGGAGTGTTGAGTTTAAAGACAATAAAGAAATGTATGAAGCTTTTTATCCAGAATTATTTCTAAGTCTAGCAGTGTTGGTCCTGGTTATCTATGGAGTTTATCAGCCAACATTAAAAACAGCAATAATAATTTTGTTGGTTACAGGATTAATGGCCCTCCCTAACGAACAGTTTTTATTTTGAGAAGATAAGACGCTTGATCTAACAAACGGGCTTTTGACAATTAATAGTTGAATATCTATTACAAAATTAATTATTATAGTAGGGTCTATTTCTATATTATTAATGTTGAAAGACACCAAAATTTCGGGACAAGCATCATTTGATTCCCCCGTTTTAATTTTAATTGTAACATTGGGATCTGTGCTTTTAGTTTCATCAATTAATTGACTTTCTGTTTATTTGGCCATTGAATTACAAACTTTATCCTTATTTGTTTTAACCGCATTAAAAAGAGATAGTGCATACGGCGCTGAAGCCGGGCTTAAATATTTTGTCTTAGGGGCGTTATCATCCGGCCTATTTTTATTTGGATGTGCTTTACTTTATGGTTTAACCGGTGAAACAAGCGTACATGCTGGTGGACAAATATGTGCTCTTACATCAAATGGTGAGGTAGGAAAAATTCTTATAACAATTTCGTTATTATTTAAACTATCTGCTGCGCCATTCCATATGTGAGCCCCCGATGTATATGAGGGAGCACCAACAACAACAACCGCACTATTGGCTATAGTGCCAAAAGTTAGTGTGTTTGCTATTTTAGTTCAAATAGGACCAGTAGTTAATGTATTATTAGCAAGTGCAATACTATCTATGATATATGGAGCTATAGGGGCCTTAAATCAAACTAAAATTAAACGACTATTAGCATATAGTGGTATTGGTCACATGGGGTTTGTTCTTTTTGGTGTAACAATTGGTTCATTTGAAAGTATTCAAGCAAGCTTAATATATATGATTATATATGTTATAATGTCTATATGTAGTTTTTCAATAATACTAACATTAGGATTATCTAAAAACTTAATAGTGGAGTTTAGCGGCCTTTCTAGGAGACATCCTGTTATGGCAGTAACCCTAGCTTTTACTTTTCTGTCTACAGCCGGAATCCCACCTTTAGCAGGGTTTTTTAGTAAGTGGTTAGTGTTATTATGTGGAATATCCTCTCAATATTATTTAACTTCAATCATAGCCGTGCTTTGCTCCGTTATAGCGGGGGTATATTATGTAAGAATAGTAAAAATAATTTACTTTCAAGCAGAATCTTCTCTTTTAATTTGAAAAGATGTACTTACAGGAGATAAAAGAGGAGAATTCAGAAGATCAATATTAATCGGATTATCACTATATATAATACTATTCATAATGATATCTCCAAACCTGTTATTACAAATAGCACATGATGCTACGATGGGGCTATATTAATAATCTGTAAGGATAGTGTTGTTATAAAAATATTAACCCGCCGCAGTGGCGGGTAACAACACGCCTTTGTATCAATAAAATTTTTGGTGAGAGAAAAAGAGATGTATCTATTAGTATTATTTATACCATTATTAAGTGCTGCAATATCTGGTTTATTCGGAAGAAAAATTGGTGAAAAAGGTGCAGGTATTTTTACTTCAAGTAGTATAGTAATATCTTGAGTGTTATCAATGTTAATATTTTATGAAACAAATATTAATGCCTCTTCCACATATATAAAATTATGAAGATGATTCGATTCAGATTTATTAACTATTTATTTTGGCCTACAATTTGACGCCTTAACAGGCATAATGCTAGTTGTTGTTACTAGTGTTTCAGCCTTAGTTCATATTTATTCAACTGGCTACATGTCAGGAGATCCACATATACCCAGATTTATGTCATATTTATCCTTATTTACTTTTTTTATGATTGTTTTAGTAACAAGTGATAATTATGTTCAATTATTTATAGGTTGAGAAGGTGTTGGTTTATGTTCTTATTTATTAATAAATTTTTGACTTACAAGAATCCAAGCTAATAAAGCAGCTATAAAAGCCATGTTGGTAAACAGAGTCGGAGATATTGGATTAGTTTTGGGTATGTTTGCTATATTTAAAGAATTCGGAAGCTTAGAATTTTCAACAGTATTTAGTACGGTGAATGAAGTATCTCAACCTAATAGCATAGCTTTAATATGTATATTATTACTTATTGGGGCAGTGGGTAAATCTGCTCAACTAGGTCTACATACTTGACTTCCAGATGCTATGGAAGGTCCAACGCCTGTGTCGGCATTAATTCATGCTGCCACAATGGTTACAGCCGGGGTTTTTCTAATAATACGGTCTGGGCCTCTTTTCGAGGGTTCTCCTTTAGCATTAACTGTTACAACAGTTGTAGGAGCCTTAACAGCCTTTTTTGCTGCCACGGTTGGATTAGTACAAAATGACTTAAAGAAAGTT